>CAIWVX010000190.1 GCA_903916205.1 uncultured beta proteobacterium | reverse complement strand
TCCTCAACGCGTACGCGCACGATACAGGCTGGCGCAAGGGCACGACCGGCCCCGACGACTTCGGACCGCCGCCGATGTATGCGTGGGAGGGCGACAACACCCAGCCCGATCACCGCCTGACCATCGCTGAAGTTCTTGGTTTTCTGGTTGCTGACGGGAGGATTGAGAAAACGCAAAGTGAGGCGCTGATTGCCGAATGTCGGCTTAAACAACTCAGCGCACATCCGCTGACGATCATTGCTGAGCAAAAATGGAAATCACGGCTTGCGCCTCATCGTCAACTGACACTGGATGAGCTCGGCGAGTGGTTTGCGGCGCGAATCGGGCTTGAGTATTACCACATTGATCCGTTGAAAATCGACTTCACCTCCGTTACCGAAGTGATGTCCAGCGCCTATGCCACCCGCTTTGGTGCGCTTCCTGTGCAAGTGAATGCCAATGAAATCGTGGTCGCAACGAGTGAGCCTTTTCTCCGTGACTGGGAACCTGAGATCAAGTCCATCACCAAGAAAAACATTCGCCGGGTATTTGCCAGCCCGGTGGATGTGTCACGTTTTCTGGTTGAATTTTATAACCTAGCGCGGTCGGTTAAGAAGGCCACCCAAATGGGCGGGCAAAGCGCGGGATTGTCGTCGTTTGAACAACTGGTTGAATTAGGCCGGACGAACAAACAATTTGACGCCAATGATCAACACATCGTCAATATTGTCGATTGGCTCTGGCAATATGCCTTTGAACAACGCGCCAGCGATATTCACATTGAGCCTCGGCGCGAACTGGGGATTGTGCGTTTTCGTATCGACGGGGTGTTGCATCAGGTCTATCAGATTCCGATGAGCGTGATGGTGGCTATGGTCAGCCGGATCAAGATTCTCGGGCGCATGGATCTGGTTGAAAAGCGTCGTCCACAAGATGGCCGCATCAAGACGCGGACGGCGGATGGGCAGGAGGCCGAGCTGCGCCTTTCGACCTTGCCAACCGCTTTTGGCGAAAAAATGGTGATGCGTATTTTTGACCCGGAAGTGCTGGTGCGCAACTTTACCGACCTCGGTTTTTCCGACGAAGACCAAGCGCGCTGGAAGTCGATGTCAGAAAGCCCCAATGGCATTATTCTGGTGACCGGGCCGACTGGTTCGGGCAAGACGACAACGCTTTATTCAACACTCAAGCAACTCGCCACATCGGCTGTCAATGTGTGCACGATTGAAGACCCGATTGAAATGGTTGAACCGGCCTTCAATCAGATGCAGGTTCAGAACGCCATTGATCTCGATTTTGCCCAAGGCATTCGGGCCTTGATGCGCCAAGACCCGGACATCATCATGATCGGAGAAATCCGCGATCTTGAAACCGCCGAAATGGCCATCCAGGCGGCGCTCACCGGCCACCTCGTCCTGTCGACATTACACACCAACGACGCTCCAGCCGCCGTAACCCGCCTACTCGATCTCGGCTTGCCGTCCTACTTGATCAGCGCCACGGTACTTGGCATCATGGCTCAGCGCCTAGTACGGGTGCTTTGTCCTCACTGCAAGACAGCCCGCCCGACCACGCCGGAAGATGAACGGATGTGGGATCGTCTCGTCGCCCCCTGGAAGGCCAAACATCCGGCTCAGTTTTATCATCCCGTCGGTTGCCTCGATTGCCGCATGACCGGATATCGTGGCCGAGTCGGCGTTTACGAAATTCTTATGTTGTCGCCGGACATAAAACAAGCCATTACCGAAAACGCCGATGTCGCCAAGATTCGTGATCTGGCCTACCACGAAGGAATGAAACCCTTGCGAATTTCCGGGGCGATGAAAATTGCCTCGGGAATAACGACGCTGGCCGAAGTGTTCAAAGTCGCGCCGCCGTCAGAGCGTTAGTGATTTAGCCGATGATCTTTCAGCGCCGACTAGGAAAGCCGGGCGTCCTTGGTGGTGGTGTGTGCAAGAAGCGAGTGGCTTTGCCGGGGTAAGGTAAGAGAGGATCAGCCCGAACTCTGGTGGCGAAAAAGCACAATGCGGCAATCTTCTTCCTAGCCGGGCGCGAGAAAAATGCGCACGCTACCTGACTTTGGGCGATTGATAGACAACTTTAACGCCCCAAACCACACCCGTTATAACAAGAAGTATGCACAGAATCTCTATGGTGGATGGCGCATGGCGCTCTAAGAGACTGTTGTAAATAATCGCGGCTATGCTCTGAACAACGAGAAGCTGTCCAGCGACCGTAATTGGCAATCGGCGTGAAACTTTGTTCCAAATTTGAGATGAATACCATGACACTAAAATGCCAAGAATTAGAATTCCTCCAATAAAGGCGCTTATCTTTTCAGGCACAATCATCCATGCCAAGGTTTCGTGTGGTCGCTCTACGACAGTTAGCCCGATTGCCGCGACTAATATGACTTGGCATAAGCAACAAATTCCCATGATCTGAGCCCATGTAACGCTTGAGATCTGGCTTTGTTTAAGGTATCGGGCATTTGAGACGGCATAACCCGTCCATAAAGCCAATGCAATAAACGCGAGAATTCCACCATAAATCACATTGATGGAATCTGTTGCATGGCTTGCCGACGCTATGTTCTGGTCAATGCGCAGAGATAAAATTCCACCAGAGATTAAGAGTAGGGGAAATATCAGTGGCTTAAAGTGGAGTTCCTGATTGAAGTAGTTTCCAAGCACCGCAACAGAGATCGGCAGCACGGCCATGATAGGCGCTACGACAAGTACGCCTCCGAAAGAAATGGCAAGAACAAGCACCGCATAGTAGCCAACGTGTCCGGTGAGGGCATAGATAAACGCTCGCCCCCAGTCACGCCAACGTAGCGTCGTTGTTCGCCAAGTAAACGTTGCGAGGATAAATACGCCAGATAAAACCCCGTAAACGAAATAACGCCCTAGGGCCACTAGGATGGGGTCCACATCCGTCAAGTACTTCGGAATGACAAAGGCAAGTCCCCAAATGCAATTAACAAATAGGGCCGACAAAATATCGCGATAGTTGATGTTTTTTTCCACGGTGAAGATTTCATTTTTTAAGTGGTGGGGGATGATGAAACTTGGTTACTGATGGCATCAGCTAGCCGCCGGGTGTGAAACGCGAAGCGTTGTGCGCTGAAGGATGGCGTAAGCTCGGCTGAAGAAATACGCTTGGGGTGTGCGCCCCGAGGCGCAGCCCCATTGCCTTCAAAATGGCCGAAAAGCTGCTCAGGGTTGGATTGCCGGTTGGCGATAAGGTGCGGTAACGCTGTGTTGGGTTCAAGTGCGCTTTATCGGCTACCGTTTAGACACCGCCAAAGGCTTTTACCCTCTGGCGTAATACCATAAGTAGCTCGCCTTGATCACCCTCCTCAAGAATACTGTTGATGACTTGCAGGGCGAATTCTGGGGCTTTTAGATAAAGCTCGACCATCGCGTCGTCGTTCGCTTTACTTCTTATCGTCAAGTCTCCTTTGCCAGTCCTGCTAAGACTCACAGGCCCGGTTAATAGTCGCTTTTCCCTGTCTCTACGGCAAACGACTTGAAAGGGCGTTTCAGCGAACGATGGTTTGAGCTTCGTCTTTTATTCGGGTTTCGATGATCCCGATTTCGACGGCTTTTTCACCGGCGGCGAGTAAGAGATCAATGGCCTGTTGGGCGTTTTCACGCGCCACAATGACGACCATGCCAATGCCGCAGTTGAAAACGCGGTGCATTTCGCTGTCGGCGACATTTCCTTCGCTTTGCAGCCAGTGGAAGAGTTTAGGGCGTGACCAACGGGATGGATTGATGACGGCTTTGACCGCCTCTGGCAAAACGCGCGGCACGTTTTCGGTCAGGCCACCTCCGGTGATATGCGCCATGCCCTTGACCGGCAGGGCCGCCATGAGGGCCAGCAGGGGTTTGACGTAGATACGGGTCGGTGCCATCAGAATGTCGGCCAGCGATTTGTCGCCATCGAACGGCGCGTCAAGATCAAGTTTGGAGCGGGCAAGGATCTTGCGTATCAGCGAGTAGCCGTTGGAATGGGCGCCGGAGGAGGGGAGGCCAAGAACCACGTCGCCCGGAACAATCGTCTGGCCGTTGATAAGGTTCGATTTCTCGACGACACCGACCGCAAATCCGGCCAGATCGTATTCGCCTTCGGCGTACATGCCGGGCATTTCGGCGGTTTCGCCGCCGATCAGCGCACATCCGGCGTATTCACAACCTTGGGCGATGCCTTTGATGACGCTTGCGGCGGTATCGACATTGAGTTTGCCGCAGGCGAAGTAGTCGAGAAAGAAGAGCGGTTCAGCGCCCTGAACCAGTACATCATTGACACTCATGGCGACGAGATCGATCCCCACCGTATCGTGACGATTCAGGTCGAAAGCCAGCTTGAGCTTGGTTCCAACCCCATCTGTACCGGACACCAGCACCGGCTCCTTATAACGCTTGGGCACTTCAAACAGGGCACCAAAGCCGCCTAACCCACTGAGCACGCCTTCGCGCAGGGTTTTCTTGGCAAAGGGTTTGATGCGTTCGACGAGTTCGTCACCGGCGTTAATATCGACACCGGCATCACGGTAGGAAAGGGCTTGCGGCGATTGCTGGGTCATCTTGAATGTCATCCTAAACGAGGCGTATTGCGCGAGATAATTGGCGGTAGTGGTAAAATGCGCGACTTCGATTTTGCGATTTTGCAAAAGTCGGAATTTTATCCGAAATAGTCTTTACGCGTGCGGCCTGTGTCCTCGCAGAAGCCCCTTCCCAATGCGCCAATTGCTCCTCGACCTCCTACCCCCATACCCCCCCCGTCTCGACAACTTTGTTGTGGGCGGCAATAGTGAAGCCTTGACGGGTTTTGCGGCTTGGCTAACGCCGGAAAATCGCGAGCCATCGCTGCTGCTTTGGGGTGAATCCGGTTCGGGCAAAACTCACCTGTTACGCGCCAGCGCTGCCCGTTTTAGTGATGCCGCCAGTGATCCGAGTTTGACCGGCATTGATGAAAGCCAAGTGTTCCATGCCGTCGATAACGTTGAACGACTAAATGACAGCGGCCAGATTGCGCTGTTTAATCTGTTCAACCGTCTGCGTTCCGTTGGAGGGCGATTGCTGACTTCGGCGAATACGCCGCCGCTGCAACTGGCTTTGCGTGACGACTTGCGTACCCGGCTTGGCTCGGGGCTAATTTACCGTGTGCGCGTTTTAACCGACGACGAAAAGATTGAAGCGCTCAAAACACAAGCCGACGAGCGACGCCTGAATTTACCGAATGACGCGCTTGATTACCTGCTGGCTCGCGCACCGCGCGACATGCGGAGTCTTTCCGCTTTGCTGGCGGCGCTCGACCGCTATTCACTGGAACATAAACGCGCCATAACGCTGCCGCTATTGCGCGAAGTTTTGCAAACTTCATCAACCCCTTGAAGCGCGAAAGCCGACCATGCAATTAGCCCTGTTTGACCTCGACAATACCTTAATCGCGGGTGACAGCGATTATGAATGGACTCAACACCTAATCAATAAAGGCGTTCTTGAACGCGAAGCCTTCGAGCGGCTCAATGCGATTTTCTATGAGCAATACAAGGCCGGCACGCTGGATATTCATGCCTTCTTGGATTTTCAATTGCAGTCACTGGCACAAAATAGCCGTGCAGAACTCGATGCTTGGCACGCCGAATTTATGGACTCTTGCATTCGTCCAATGATCTCTCCGCAAGCGCGTGAACTCGTCAATAAACATCTGGAGCAGGGTGATTTGTGCGCCTTGGTTACGGCCACCAATAGTTTTGTTACCGGGCCGATTAGTCGCGAATTTAATATCCCGCACCTAATCGCCACGGTGGCGGCGCAAGAGCACGGAAAATTCACAGGAAAACCACGCGGCACGCCGTCCTTCCGCGAAGGCAAAATCACCCGCGTTGAAGCTTGGCTCGAATCCCTTGGGCTATGCTTCGGCGACTTCAAGCGCAGTTGGTTTTACAGTGACTCACTCAATGACCTGCCGCTACTCTCGAGGGTTAGCGACCCGGTGGCCGTCAATCCCGACAACACGCTACTCGCCCATGCCCATCAAGCGGGCTGGACAATCCTTAAACTGCATGACTAACAGGGCTCAATTTATAGTGTCAAATTTTCATCGAAAAGTCGTCTATCATGGCTAGCCAAAACATAACAAGAAACGAGCAATGATCCGTAAATTTATAACCCACGTCTTCGGACGTAAAACGCCCGTCCGTAGCGGTGAAGCCGCCACTCTCAGCGCCCAAAAACACGGAATTTGCCGCGATGACATAAGCAGCGGAAGCCGTCGTGTCGTTGAAACCTTGCAACAACAAGGCCATCGAGCCTACGTTGTGGGCGGTGCGGTACGCGACCTGCTGGCCGGGCTTTCGCCCAAAGATTACGACGTCGCCACCAGTGCCACACCGGAGCAGGTTCGCCACTGCTTCCGCCGTTCACGCCTCATTGGCCGACGCTTCCAGATTGTCCATGTGCTGATGGGTTCTGAAACCATCGAAGTCACCACCTTTCGCGGGCATCACGATCAGCAAAGCAGCCCCAAAGCGCAAACCGACACGCAAGGTCGTGTGCTGCGCGATAACGTTTTCGGCAGCCAAATAGAGGACGCAGCCCGCCGTGATTTCACGGTCAACGCGCTCTATTACGACCCGGTAGCCGAAACGATTATCGACTACCATCATGGCGTCGCCGACCTCAAGCAGAAAACCCTGCGCATGATCGGCGACCCGAAAACCCGCTACCGCGAAGACCCGGTTCGCATGTTGCGCGCCGTGCGGCTGGCGACCAAACTCGGATTGAGCATCGACCCAGAAGCCAGTCGACCGATTCGAGAGCTGGCGATATTGATCGAGAACGTCCCACCCTCGCGGCTGTTTGATGAAATGCTCAAATTGCTGACCTCAGGCTACGCCGTAAAATGCGTCCAACAACTCCGTGTTGAAGGGCTTCACCACGGTTTGCTGCCGATGCTCGACGTGATTCTTGAGCAACCGCTCGGCGAACGTTTTGTCATGCTGGCGCTTGAAAAAACCGATCAACGTGTGCGTGAAGGAAAACCAATCTCGCCAGGATTTCTCTTCGCTACGCTGCTCTGGCATGAAGTGCTGTCCAAGTGGGAAAGCATCAAAGCCGGTGGCGAACGACCGACACCCGCCCTGTTTTTGGCGATGGATAATGTGCTCGATCTGCAAGCCGAAAAACTAGCCATCACGCGCCGCGTGGCCTCTGACATCAAAGACATCTGGGCCTTGCAACCCCGCTTTGAACAACGCTCAGGCAAGCGCCCCTACACCATCCTCGAACAGCCACGCTTTAAGGCCGGTTACGACTTTCTCCTACTGCGCGCCGAATCAGGAGAAGTCCCCGCCGAACTCGCTCAATGGTGGACCGAGTTCATGAACAACGACAGCGAAACCCGCGCCGCCATGCTGTTACCGGTCAAACCCAACGAAGCCAAAAAACGCCGTCGGCGCAAGCGTACACCGACGGCGAGTGCGTCGGAATAAGGTAGCTTATTATTTTCGATCCAGGATCACGTTATGGCATCGGACGTGTCAGTGGTGTCTCGGTTTGCTCCC
>CAIWVX010000189.1 GCA_903916205.1 uncultured beta proteobacterium | reverse complement strand
AGTCTTTTCAACCCTGCACGGGCTATCTCGATTTAGTCGTCAAAGGTATGATGCTCACTTGCCAAGGAGGTTATTTTGAAGATTGAGTCCATCCGCTTAAAAAACTTCAAGACATTTCGTGACGTCCACTTGGAAGACATTCCTTCTTTTCTCGTGGTGGTCGGAGCCAACGGCGCAGGAAAAACCACGCTATTTGATGTTTTCGGATTTCTGCATGATTGTCTGAAAGGCAGTGTCCGTCAGGCTCTCGATAGCCGGGGGCGATTCCGCGAAGTACTCAGCCGAGATAGTAGTGAAGACACGATTCTGATTGAAATTCAGTATCGCATGCCGATTACGGGCGTTGATCGATTAGTCACCTACTCTTTGGAAATTGCCGAACGCAACAATGCCCCGTATGTTAAACGTGAAATTTTGCGTTATAAACGCGGTCGCCACGGCAGTCCTTTTCACTTTCTCGATTTTTCCAATGGCGAAGGTTATGCCATCACCAACGAAGAGGATTTCAACAAAAAGGATGAGGAACTAAAACGCGAGAACCAGAAAGTTTCTCCTGACACGTTAGCCATCAAGGGGTTGGGGCAATTCGAGCGCTTCAAAGCAGCTAACGCTTTCCGGCAATTGATGGAATCCTGGCATGTTTCAGATTTTCACATCAACGCGGCACGGGGTCGAAAAGAGGCTTCGGGCGATTCTGAACACTTGTCGGAAACCGGCGACAATTTGCCACTCGTAGCACGTTTTATGCACGAGCGATATCCGGCCAAATTTGACGAAATTCTAACGACGATGGCCCGCCGCGTTCCCGGTATCAGCACCATCGAACCCAAGCTAATGGATGATGGTTATCTGACCCTGCGCTTTCAGGATGGGTCGTTCAAAACGCCGTTTCTTGACCGTTATGTTTCCGATGGCACCATCAAAATGTTTGCCTATCTGGTGCTGCTCCACGATCCCCGTCCTCACCCCCTGCTTTGTGTGGAAGAACCTGAAAACCAGTTGTACCCCAAACTGATGCCTGAACTCGCTGAAGAATTTCGTGACTACGCCCAACGCGGTGGGCAGGTATTGGTTTCAACCCACTCGCCCGATTTTTTAAACGCGGCCGAACTGGAAGAAGTCTGCTGGCTCGTCAAAACACAGGAGGGAACCGAGATTCGCCGTGCCAAGGATGACCCGCAAATTGCGGCGTATATGGATGAAGGAGATCAAATGGGTTACCTCTGGAATCAAGGCTTTTTTGAGGGGGCGGATCCTCAATGAAGGAAATCGTTTTTTTGCTTGAAGAAAAATCAGCAGAAGCCATGCTAACTGAGCTTCTCCCTCGTATTCTTGATCCTCAAATCAAATTTCGTTGCATCCCTTTCGAAGGCAAACAAGATCTGGAAAAGCAAATGGTAAAACGTATGCGCGGTTACCAGAATCGCGAGGCGCGGTTCATTGTTTTGCGCGACAAAGACAACCATCCCGATTGTCGGCGTCTTAAGCAAGGGCTTTGGGAGAAATGTCTCGAATCCGGCAAAGCCGAATTAACGCTGGTTCGTCTTGCTTGCTGTGAATGGCGCTTTATTCTGCTAATCACCACTCGGAAAATATGTCCAATACCCCATTGAGCCCCTGTCGTATCTACGGCATAAAAAACTGCGACACCATGAAAAAAGCCCTAGCCTGGCTTGAAAGCAAAGGCATTGCCTATGAATTCATCGACTACAAAAAAACCGGTGTGATCGAAAACCATTTGCCTGACTGGAGCCAGCGCGCCGGTTGGAAAGTGTTACTCAATACCCGAGGCTTAACGTGGAAGCGACTGAGCGAAGAAAAGCGTACCCATGTTGATGAAACCGCCGCTCTGGCCTTGATGCGCGAGTACCCGACATTGATCAAGCGGCCCGTCCTGGATAGCGGCACAACGCTGCTGATTGGCTTCGATCCTGTGCGCTACGAAAATGAATTCATGCAGGATTCAAACTAATGGAAAATAGTCTTCAGCGCCTTCTTTTTGATGACCTCGATATTCGCGGGGCGGTGGTTCGCCTCGATTCGGTCTGGGAAAAGCTGCTGACTAATCGCAACTACCCAACCCCAGTGATCGAACTGCTTGGACAGATGACCGCCACCACTCTGCTCTTGGCTAACAATCTCAAGCAACCGGGGCGACTAACCATCCAGTTGCGCGGCGAAGGGCCGATCACGTTGCTGGTCATCGACTGCAACGAAGAGCTCAACATTCGCTGCATGGCGCAATTCAGGGAAAACCTTCAGGCCGCCTCGCTTATTGATCTACTTGGCAAAGGCCAACTACTGCTATCGCTTAACATGCCCTCGATGCGGGAACCCTACCAAAGCATCGTGCCGTTAACCGGCAACAGCATTGCCGAAGTCTTCGAGCATTACCTTAAGCAATCGGAGCAGTTGGCTTCGCGTTTTTTCTTGGCGGCCACCGCCAACGGCGTCGCTGGATTATTTCTGCAAAAAATGCCGACAACCGATGAGCGCGACAACGACGGCTGGACGCGCATTGAAACACTCGCTGCCACCGTCAAGCCGGAAGAATTGCTCAATCTGCCGACAGACCAACTACTCAACCGACTTTTCCACGAAGAAACCGTGCGCCTTTTTGCAACTCAAGCCGTGACCAATAACTGCCCGATGGACTGGGACAAAGTCAGCAACATGCTACGCACGCTGGGTCGCGAAGAAATCTACGCCGCGCTCAAACAAAACGGAGCCATCACCATCAACGACGATTTAGCCAACCACGAATACCGTTTTGAAAAGGTGGCTATCGACGCGCTATTCAGCAACGTACCGCACACACCGCCGTCCTTACATTGACCCGCGACAGCGTTTGCTGGGTACTGAGCAACAAAATCATCCTAGAGACCGATAAAAAAACGCCCGTCTGAACGGGCGTTTTTGCTGGGCTTGAATGACTCAGGATTTCAAAGCAATTAACACTTCATCAAGCATTTTTTTAGCATCGCCGAAGAGCATGCGGTTGTTTTCCTTGTAGAACAGCGGATTATCAACTCCAGCATAACCCGAGGCCATGCTGCGCTTCATGACGATTGATGTTTTTGCCTTCCAAACTTCGAGCACCGGCATTCCGGCGATGGGGCTGGTCGGGTCATCCTGCGCCGCTGGATTAACGATGTCGTTAGCACCGATAACCATCGTAACGTCGGTGCTCGGGAAATCATCGTTAAGCTCTTCCATCTCGAAAACAATGTCATAAGGCACACGGGCTTCAGCGAGAAGAACATTCATGTGACCCGGCATACGACCGGCGACCGGGTGAATGCCAAAGCGAACATTAACGCCTTTTTCTCGCAAAAATTGAGTGATTTCATTAACGGTGTGCTGAGCTTGAGCGACCGCCATACCATAACCAGGCACGATGATCACGTTCTTAGCTTCCCGCAACAACTCAGCCGTTTCAGCCGCAAGAATCGGTGATACCTCGCCGACGGGCTCGGCATTAGCGCCCCCAGCCGGGGCCGGTGTGCCGCCGTCCGAACCGAAACCGCCCGCAATGACACTGATAAAGTTGCGGTTCATGGCCGAACACATGATGTAGGACAAAATCGCGCCACTTGATCCGACTAAGGCTCCGGTGACAATCAGCAAGTCATTTGAGAGCATGAAACCGGTGGCCGCAGCGGCCCATCCCGAGTAGCTGTTGAGCATAGAAACAACTACCGGCATATCGGCACCACCAATGGCCATGACCATATGCACGCCGAACAGGAGAGCAATGATGGTCATGACAATCATTGCCGGCATCCCCTCGGCAATCGTTGTAGCTTGGAGAAACTCGCGGCCAAAGTAGATGATGACGATCAAGCCGAGCAGATTCATCCAGTGACGCGCGGGTAGCAGCAGGGGTTTGCCGCCAATTTTTCCCGACAATTTGCCAAAAGCGATAATCGAACCCGATAAGGTAACCGCACCAATGAGTACGCCGATATACATTTCCATCTCGTGAATGGCTTTTTCTGCGCCGGAGAGATTGGCGGCCGCAATCGGGTCGATGTAGTTGGCGTAGCCGACCAGCATCGCGGCTAGGCCGACCATACTATGCATCAGCGCTACGAGTTCAGGCATCTGCGTCATTTGCACGACACGTGCTGCATAAACGCCAACGCTGCCGCCGATGACCATGGCCGTTACGATCCACGGCAGACCCGCGCCGGTAACATTGGGGCCAAAAACGGTAGCCAATACAGCGATGGACATGCCGATCATGCCGAAAAGATTACCCCGCCGTGCGGTTTCCTGGTTGGAAAGGCCGCCAAGACACAAGATAAAAAGGATGGTTGCTCCGATATAGGAGACTGTTGCCAGACTTCCAGACATGTTTAATTCTCCTTATTTACGGAACATTGCCAGCATGCGCTGGGTAACGGCAAAACCGCCGAACATATTAATCGTAGCGAGAACAATGCCGCCGACAGCGAGCCAGCGAATCCATTCATCAGGACGTGAAGGATCAAGCGCAATCGGTGGGGCAATCTGGACGAGTGCTCCGATGGTGATGATGCTACTGATCGCATTGGTGACGCTCATCAGAGGCGGATGCAATGCTGGTTTGACGTTCCAGACCACCATGTAGCCGACAAAGCAGGCCAACACAAACACCGTGAAATGCGCCAAGAAAGCGGTCGGGGCATTGGCGCCAATAAACCAGAACAAAGCCGCGGATACACCGAACATGATCGCCAACTTGTTGCCCGGCATGGGTTCGCTACTGCCGCCATGACCGTGCCCTTTTTTGGCCGCCGCAGGCGCTGCCGCAGGCTTCGCTGCGGCGGGAGGTGTCGCCGCAGGTTTGAGCGCAGGAGGAGGCCAGGTAATACTGCCGTCCTTGATGACGGTTAAGCCACGGATGGCATCGTCTTCCATATTGACGTTGATTATGCCGTCCTTGGTCTTGCACAGTTCCTCGGTCAGGCGGAACAGATTGCTGCTGTATAGCGTAGACGACTGCCTTGCCAAGCGGCTAACGAGGTCGGTGTAGCCGATAATGGTGACGCCATGTTTGACGACGGCTTGCCCCGGTTCGGTCAACTCGCAGTTACCGCCCTGTTCGGCGGCCATATCGACAATCACGCTGCCCGGCTTCATGCTCTTGACCATTTCGGCGGTAATGAGCTTGGGTGCGGGCTTGCCCGGAATGAGCGCGGTGGTGACGATGATGTCGACTTCCTTCGCTTGCTTGGCGTACATATCGCGTTGCGCTTGCTGGAAACCTTCGCTCATAACCTTGGCGTAGCCACCGCCACCCGAGCCTTCTTCTTCGTAATCGACTTTGACGAACTCACCTCCCAGCGACACCACCTGATCAGCCACTTCGGCACGCGTGTCATTGGCCCGCACCACGGCGCCCAGAGAAGCCGCCGTGCCGATAGCCGCTAGACCTGCGACGCCAGCACCAGCAATGAAAACTTTAGCCGGAGGTACTTTGCCTGCGGCAGTAATCTGACCGTTGAAGAAACGTCCGAAAGCGTTAGCGGCTTCAATAACTGCACGATAGCCAGCGACGCCCGCCTGAGAGGTCAGCGCATCCATCTTCTGAGCGCGACTTAATGTACGCGGCAGTGCGTCAATGGCCAGTACAGTCACTTTTCTGGCCGCCAGTTGCTGCATCAATTCGGGATTTTGCGCCGGCCAGATAAAACCGATCAACGTGCAGCCTTCGCGCAACAAGCCCACTTCTTCATCTGTCGGAATACGCACCTTAAAAACAATGTCGGACATTGACCAAAGATTGGCCGCCGTATCCGCAATCTCAGCGCCAGATGCGCGGTAAGCATCGTCATCAAAATTGGCTAAGACACCTGCACCTGATTCAACGGCAACTTTAAACCCAAGTTTGATCAGTTTTTCGACGACTTCTGGAACGGTCGCAACGCGCTTTTCGCCCGTAAAGACCTCTCGTGGTACTCCGATAGTCAGTGGCATTCGGTTCTCCATCACTTAATTCATAAAAGTTAAAAAGGTGGCAACCAGCGGGCTTTTTACTAAACAAGAAAAAATATCGGGAGCGAAGATGTCGAAAGCCCCCGTTAAACAAGACACTCCGTCGTCACATCATTTCTGCAAACGATCACAGATATGTTTTTGGGTATAGCCAATGGTTGAGTGCAAATATTATCATGGAGCACCCGATGAACAAATATTGTTAAGGAAGCGCCGAACAAGCCGCCGCAAGTTTAGTCAGCAAGGGCAAATTGAGACGCCATTTTGAACAAAATCGATTTTTCATCGGATAAATGGCCGTT
>CAIWVX010000188.1 GCA_903916205.1 uncultured beta proteobacterium | reverse complement strand
AGGCCAACCAGTTGCCGCAGGGTGTCATGGCCCTGTTGCGCCAGTAAGCCCGGCTGAGGCAGCCTTGCAAGGCCCGGAAAAAGGCATGGAAAACCGGTTTTTTCGGGCACTTGCAAATATTTGGTGTGGCTACGCTAGAGGCCTTGCAAGTGAAATTTTTTGTCAGTATTCGCCAACCTGCGGGCTGGCACAGGCGGCGGCAGCAATGCCGCCATGTTCCAGTTCAAAGGTTTTAGGAGTTTGTAATGCCATCCATCATCAATACCAACATCAATTCGCTCACGGCGCAGCGCCAGTTGGGCGTGTCGCAGCTGTCACTGGCCAGCTCCATGGCCCGACTGTCGTCCGGTCTGCGCATCAACAGCGCGCAAGACGATGCCGCCGGCCTGGCCATCTCCGAGCGCTTCACCTCGCAGATCATGGGCTCCAACCAGGCGCAACGCAATGCCAATGACGGCATCTCGCTGGCGCAAACGGCTGAAGGCACCTTGTCAACAGCGGGCGATATTCTGCAACGTATTCGCGAACTGGCGGTGCAATCGGCTAACGCCACCAACTCATCTCTAGATCGCGCCGCACTACAGGGCGAAGTGACGCAGTTGTCCGCCGAGCTGGATCGTATCGCCAGCACCACGTCATTTAACGGTCAGAAGATTTTGAACAGCTCAAGTGCTAATACTTACCAAGTCGGTGCCAATGCCGGTGAAGTGATTACCACCAGTAACAAAAACTTCCGTACCGACAGTTACGGCAACTACCGCATTGGCTCCAAGTTGTCCACCGCAACCGACAGCACCGGTGATCTAACCAGTGACAGTCTCGCGTACGCCATTGCATCCTCTGCCAAGGCCTCTAGTCGCGTAGCGGCCGGTAACGTGAGTATCTACGGTTCAATGGGTACGACTCAGGTCTCTTGGTTGGTAGGGGCCTCCGCCAAATCAGTCGCCGCGACGATCAATGAAAAAGCCTCACTGACGGGCGTGACGGCGACCGCTCAGACCAAGATTGACACCAACACTTTCTCTGTGAATAGTTACACATGGAGTATCACATCAAACAACACCACGGCGGTATCGGTTTCCTTCGACATCACGGCGAACACGGCTACCGGTTTGTCTGGCGCGATCAGTACCATCAACGAGCAGACTTCAAAGACCGGTGTTACCGCCCAACTCAATTCCACTTCCACGGGGATTACGCTACTCAATTCCGATGGTGCGAATATCAAAATCACCTCAAACCATAAAGTTATATTTGGATCTGGCAATGGTGGTGCTGATTACACGATCACCGGCGGCACGGGAACAAGTGCCACAACCACCGCTACCGCCACCGGTGAGCTCGTACTCGACTCCGACAAATCGTTCAGTGTGAAGGCTAATGTGGGTACCGACTTTTTCTCCGTCAGTACAACAAGTGCGGCGTCATTGCAAAAAGTCAATCAGGTGGACGTCGGCAGCGTGGATGCGGCTAACCGCACGATTTCGTTGGTTGATGGGGCGATACAGGCGATCAATTCACAACGCGCCAAGTACGGTGCGCTGCAATCGCGCCTTGAGTCGACCATCAGCGATCTGCGTACCACGTCAGAAAATCTCTCGGCTTCACGCTCGCGTATCCGTGATACGGACTTTGCCGCAGAAACCGCCAACCTGACCCGTAGCCAGATTCTGCAACAAGCGGGTACGGCCATGCTGGCTCAAGCCAACGCGCTGCCGCAGCAAGTGCTGTCGTTGTTGAAGTAATCTGAGGTGAGCTGCCGGTTGAACGCAAGTTTGACCGGCAGATTCTTGCAAGGCGTGGCAACGGCAGCGGGGCTGCGCTTTTTGCACTTTAGTTGAGGATTGATCATTATGAGTATCCAATCGGTAAGCCCGGCCAATCTTGTTGCGCCGCGACCTAGTCCGCCGCAAAACACTTCTCAGAACACGGTGAGTGCCCCTGAGAAAAAAGCGGTCACACCGGAACTTCCCCACCCCGTCAGCGAGAAGCAACTGACTCAGGCGGTCAAGGCGGTGAATGATTTTGTCAATTTATCGACGAGCTCACTGCAATTTAGTGTCGATAAGGATTCGGGCAAAACGGTGGTCAAAGTCATTGATATGACAACGAAAGAAGTCATAAAACAGTTCCCCTCCGAAGAAGTTCTGGCCATGGCCAAAGCGCTTGATGACATCAAAGGTTTGCTTGTTCATCAAAAAGCGTAAACTGTAGCCTGTTTAATCGCAGGAGGTGACATGGCAATTACATCATTAGGTGTGGGTTCCGGGCTGGATCTAAATTCGCTCTTGACCAATTTGATGCAGTCCGAAAATGTACCGCTAACCACGCTACAGAAAAAAGAAGCTTCGTATCAAACAAAAATATCGGCCTTGGGAAACCTCTCAGGGGCGCTGGCGGCGTTGCAAACAGCGGCCAAAGCGCTCGTTCCTGCGACAGGAACGACGACGGCGGCGAAGTACACCACCTATAGTGCCAGCGTCGCTGATTCGACGATTGCTTCGGCTTCGGCTGGCGTCGGCGCGGTCTCTGGGAGCTACAGTCTTGCCGTTTCGGCCTTGGCTACGAGTCAACGCTTGGTCACTCCGGCCAGTTCGTCCTCCAAGTCTCCGTATACAAGTGCCAGTAGTACACTCACGGGTACCGGTGATCTTAAAATT
>CAIWVX010000187.1 GCA_903916205.1 uncultured beta proteobacterium | reverse complement strand
TGGAGCCAGCAAGCCGATTCTTTCAACGGCAAAGATGCGCGGGACGTATGGAAAAGCATCAAGGCGGGCGGCAAGGTGACTATCGGGACACTGTTTTATGAAGCCAAAGCGAACGGCTGGCGCGATGATGAAATGCACCAGAAACCGACACTGGAAGAGCTTGCCGAACGTAAGCGCATTACTGCCGAACGTGACGCAAAAGAGGCGGCAGAGGATGCGAGGCGCAAACTTGAAGCGCGTGATCGGGCTAAGTTAATTTGGATTGAGGCTTATTTTAATCCCGACGGCCATGCCTACTTAACCAACAAAGGCATTGCAGCACACGGGACAAAAAACATTAAAACCGAGAAAGTGAGGGAGATAGCGCCAGACCTGTCAAGTGAACTGACGGGTGAGCTTTTGGTTATTCCCATGCGGGATAGCGCCGGGATACTTCACTCACTGCAATTTATCACAGCGGACGGCACGAAGCGGCCATTAACCGGCGGGCTGAAACGTGGGTGCTATTTCAGTCTTGGCAATCCTAGCGGGGGGGTACTGTGCATTGCCGAGGGCTTCGCAACCGGCGCAAGCATCTATGAAGCGACTGGCTACGCGGTGGCCGTTGCTTTTGATGCGGGCAATCTGCTGGCAGTGGCAAAAGCCCTGCGCGAGAAATTCCCCGGCTTGCTGCTGGTACTGTGCGCTGACGATGATGCGAACACCCCCGGCAATCCCGGCCTGACCAAAGCCCGCGAAGCGGCGCAAGCCGTGGGCGGACGTGTGGCCGTGCCTGACTTCGGGAGGGCTGCGGTATGAATCTGAAAGATTTTAATGATTTGCATCAAACGCAAGGACTGGAAGCGGTGGCCCGCTGTATTGATGAGGCAATCAATGCCTCGCAAACGCCACAGGAAAACAGTCAGAGCGAAGAAATTAGGCCGGATGAAGCTACTAAACCCATAAGCGGGGATTCTGTTACCTGTCATTATGGCGGCGGGCGCTTTGAAGTCTCACCCAGTGGGGTTTTTTTCACTGGTACCGACAAAGACGGCAACGAGCAAACACCGCGCTGGGTTTGTTCCGAGTTGCATGTAAAGGCCATGACGCGGAACGCAAAAAGCAATGAATGGGGGCGGTTGCTGGAATGGCAAGATGCAGACAAAGTAAGACATCAATGGTCAATGCCTTTAGAGTTGCTCCAAGGTGACGGGATTGAACTGCGGCGCGGAATGGCCTAGCTATCTCGCCCGCAAAGGTGGCGCGTGACCTGATGGCTTCTTACCTACAAGTCTGGCCGGTAAAGGCACGGGCGCGGTGTGTTGATCGGCTTGGATGGCATAGCGGGGTATACGTTACGCCGAATGAATCTGTCGGACAGGATGAAGAGATAGTCGTATTCCAGAATGCACACGCTATTGAACCCGCCTTGTCTGTGGCGGGTAGTGTTGAACAATGGCGTGAAACGGTGGCAACGCTGGCCACTGGCAATTCCCGGTTAGTGTTTGCCTTGTCGGTGGCCTTTGCGGGGGCGCTGGCTGAAGTGGCTAATGAGGATTCTGGAGGATTTCACCTTCGCGGCACGTCCTCATCCGGTAAAAGCACGGCTTTGAAGGTAGCGGCTTCGGTGTGGGGCGACCCGAACACCTACCCGAGGCTATGGCGGGCAACGACCAACGGACTTGAAGGGCTGGCGGCGCTGCATAACGATGGTCTGCTAATTCTTGATGAACTGAGCCAGATAGACCCAAAGGAAGCGGGAGAAGCGGCCTATTTATTGGCGAACGGTCAAGGCAAAGCGAGAGCATCTCGCACGGGTACAGCGCGGCAGTCAGCACGTTGGCGCTTGCTGTTTCTGTCGGCGGGTGAAGAATCATTAACGGCACTCATGGCTAGAGCGGGTAAAAAAGCCAACGCAGGGCAAGAAATACGCTTAGCAGACATTGACTCAGACGCGGGGGCGGATATGGGTGCATTTGAGGCACTGCATACCCACTCCACCCCGGCGGCGCTGGCTGTGGCTTTGAAAGATGCGGCCAACAAATATTACGGAGCCGTAGGGGTTGAATGGCTTCGTCGCATCGTAATAGACCGCGCCAAGTTGCCTGATCTTATCAGTGACGGACTTCGTAAGTTTGTCACCGGAGCCGTCCCCGAAGGAGCGGCGGGACAGGTGCTCAGAGTGGCGCGGCGCTTTGCGCTCGTTGCGATGGCCGGGGAGTTAGCTAGCTATTACCAGCTAACCGGGTGGCAAAAAGGAGAGGCAACCAGTGCAGTACAAAAGTGCTTCGCTGTGTGGCTGGAATCTTTCGGCGGAACCGGCAACCGGGAGGAACGCGCCATGCTGTCACAAGTGCGGGCATTTTTTGAGGCGCACGGAGCAAGCCGGTTTGAGGATGTTACAGCGACCAACGACCAACGAATGAAAGGGACTTCCCTGTCCCGAGGAAGTAGAGCTAAGTCTACACGGCATCGAAGTGCCAAAATGTTGATGTTGAAATCCATTTAAAACCACGAAAGGGGAAG
>CAIWVX010000186.1 GCA_903916205.1 uncultured beta proteobacterium | reverse complement strand
GGAAGCCATGGCCTGCATCTTGTCTGGGTCGATTTGAGTGAAATAACCGCGCAGCCGGTCATGCTTCTTCACCCGCTTGTAGAACTTCGTAGCGACATCCTGCCAAAAATCTGATCCCGCCTTCGGCCATGAGTATCCTTTTTGCAGCCAACTCATCAGCAATTTTGATGGCCCTTGGCTGCTTTATATCGCGGCCTTGTTCCACGACATCGGAAAAGGTCGTGGCGGTGGACACTCCGTGCTTGGCGCAGTAGACGCGCAAGAATTCTGCGAAAGTCACGGCCTGAGTGCCGATGAGACTGAACTGGTCGTCTGGATTGTGTTGAACCATCTGGTTATGTCAGGCGTCGCCCAGAAAAAAGACCTTTCAGACCCCGATGTACTGGCCTCATTTGCTTCAATCGTTAAAGATGAGCGCCACCTGTCAGCACTCTATTTGTTTTCCGTCGCCGATATTCGTGGCACCAGCCCCAAAGTCTGGAATACCTGGAAAGGCCAGTTGCTTAAAGATTTGTTTAATCAAACACAGCGACTCCTGCTTTCGGGCGGCCAAGCGCCGGTGAAACAGGGCATGATTCAGGAAAAGCAAGAAGAAGCTTTGCGTCTATTGCGCTATTTTGCGGTGCCTGAAATGGCCGAGAAAACGCTGTGGAATGAGCTTGATACCGTGTACTTCCTACGTCATTCTGCAGAAGAAATCGCCTGGCACGCACGCGCTTTGCACTACCGCAGTGATAGCCCGAAACCTGTCGTAAAAGCACGCCTCAATCAGCATGGTGATGGCATTGAAGTGATGGTTTACACACAGGATCAACGCGACCTATTTGCCCGACTGGTCGGCTTTTTCGGTCGTTCTGGCTATAACATCATGGACGCCAAAATTCATACAACGCGGCATGGCTATGCGCTTGATAGCTTTATGCTGCTGGACGTTACGGGTCGTGATAGCGACCGCAGCATGATCAGCTACATCGAACATGAGCTTTCCGACCGTCTGACCAAAGAGAATCCCCCCGAGGCACCGGCCAGCGGACGCATTTCGAGGCAGGTAAAGCACTTCCCGATTGAACCTCAGGTGACCATTCAAGCCGATGAAAAGGGAGTGTATTTTGTCCTCTCGGTCAGCGCCGCTGACCGCCCCGGACTGTTGTACATCGTGGCGACAACACTCACGGCCCATCAGGCTAACTTGCATACGGCAAAGATCGTTACCCTAGGCGAGCGGGTCGAAGACACCTTCTTGATCACCGGCGGAGACCTTGGCGAAAGCAGTAGCCGGATTAAGCTGGAAACTGAATTACTGGAGCGTTTGAAGTTTTGAAGTTGAGGGAACCGATGGTTCCGCCCAGATTTAATGGGCGGTGATCCATTTTGCACCTCCGTTTGAATCGCCTCCGGAGGCTTTAGTGGCGGCAAAATGTCCTGCCTAGACGCGTATAATTCGGGGCTTAGCCTATTTCAGATACAGCCAAATCATGCAGGAAAAATACCAGCCCCAAGAGATTGAACTCGCCGCGCAGAGCCATTGGAATAAGACCGGAGCCGCGCGGGCCGTTGAGGATCTTAGCCAGCCTAAATACTATTGCCTGTCGATGTTCCCTTATCCGTCGGGCAAGTTGCACATGGGACATGTGCGCAATTACACCATTGGCGACGTGCTTTCGCGCTTTCACAAAATGCTCGGTTTCAATGTCATGCAGCCGATGGGCTGGGATGCCTTCGGGATGCCGGCGGAGAACGCCGCGATCCAGAATAACGTCCCGCCGGCGCAGTGGACTTACGCCAATATCGAATACATGAAGGGCCAGCTTAAGCGCCTCGGTTTTGCCATCGACTGGGAACGAGAACTAGCGACCTGCAAACCGGATTACTACCGCTGGGAGCAATGGCTGTTCACCCGGTTATTCAAGAAAGGCTTGATCTACAAAAAAACCGCCCCGGTCAATTGGGACCCGGTGGATAACACCGTGTTGGCGAATGAGCAAGTCATCGATGGGCGCGGCTGGCGTTCCGGCGCATTGGTGGAAAAGCGCGACATCCCCATGTATTTCATGCGGATCACCGCCTATGCCGAGGAATTGCTGAGCGAGTTGGACCATCTGCCGGGTTGGCCCGAACAAGTCAAAACGATGCAGCGCAATTGGATCGGCAAGAGTTACGGTTGCGAAGTGCATTTTCCGATAGTGCCGCCCTCTCCCCCAACCCCTCTCCCCGAAGCGGGAGAGGGGAGCCAAAAGCCCCTCTCCCCACGGGAGAGGGGTTGGGGTGAGGGCGATGTCCTAAAAGTCTACACCACCCGCCCGGATACGCTGATGGGCGCAACGTATATGGCGGTGGCG
>CAIWVX010000185.1 GCA_903916205.1 uncultured beta proteobacterium | reverse complement strand
TGGCACATAGTTGGTTCAACCGATTCCGAAAACTGCTGGTGCGATATGAAAAGCTTGACCGCAGCTTTCTGGCGCTTAACCACTTGGCCGCATCCATCATGGCATTCAGAAAGATCAAGTTAGACGTAAACATTATTTACGGATAAGCTCTAAGAAGGCTAGGGACTGGGAGCGATGTGGCCGGTTCGAGCAGGGTCGCTATCCGTACCGAGCGGTTGAGCGACCGCACAGCCTCTTCCCTGAGAAGCAGTATGCCGCGAAATGGTGAGCCCATTGCCAAGTGTCCTTGGAACCATAACTCTGCTCGAAACGGAAGGACTTTAGAAATCTGTAGGTCATTGATATGACTTGCGACCTTAAGATTTATGGCGGTTCCGATTGCGTCAATTTAATGGTTCTAACGACACCAAGCGGAAGCGAGGAAGTACCCAGCCTTCCTGACGAAGCGGCCGCACCGCGACAATGAGCTTGCGTTCCATTGCGATACTGTAAATCCATAATGCGGCGTATCGGGCCGGCAGGGCTAGATTTATGCGCTTAAGCGGCGAACATCACCGAACGGTGACGGTGAGCTTGATTTATAAGGCAGCGATCGTTCAGTTGACTGATGTCATCGGGCGAAACGTCGAACATTACACTTCTCACAATTCGGGGCTTTTGTATTTTACCATCGCAATATGATGGTCAGTTTTCCGCTATTTTAGATGGCTATGTCATTATGTTACTGTGGGTCGGATGCTGCAGGTGGAGGAGAACAATCTACTCACCTCAATTCCAAGACGTTTTCCGGCCCATGAAAACACGCAACGCCTGATTCAGCGAACTCTGTAAGAGTTGAGTCCGACCTGCAATCCAGCCATGAATCAACGAATCAGCTTGGCCTTTGGTGTGCATTTCCTTGATCAAATGCGCCGCTGTCACTTGATCATTGAGGGCTCCGAGTATGACCTGAACGGTTGCCAGTGCGGCTTGATAATCCATTAAACGATGGGGCGCAAGGATGGGTGCAAAAAATTCCAGAGCGTAGCGCAGCTTCTTGAATTCAATGCGTAACTCATGCTGACGCTCGGCGCTCATGGCCCCGTGATCATCAAGTTGCTTGACGATTTTTGCGGTTCTTTTACGCAGACGTTGCTCGGCAAAACGACTCAAATTTGCCGTAGATAATTTATCTGGACGGGCAATTGTCGGCCACGCCTCTCTGAAAAGAGCCGCCGAAAAAGCCAGTAAAAGTTGGCTGTATTCCTGACGAGTCAGCGCCGTGACGGCTGACTTCTGCGACTTGGCTTGAAGCGCTTCACTTTTGGCCCGCAATGCGGCCAGATCGACATCGCCGGGGAAGGCTTCGTCAAGAGGAGCCAGTGTCTCGGAGAGAAAAACATCCCAATCACGCGCACGGCCAAGAGCCGTCGCCAGCGCCTTCCAGCGGGGAGCGTAAATTTCAATAAAACTCACCGATAAGACCGGCGAAAAAAGTTTGAAGGCCGAACGTAGGCGACGGATACCCACGCGAGCCTGATGTAAAAAATCAGGATTTTTTCCGGCAACCGCCCCCGCTTCATTGCGCTGAAACTGCAACACACAAGGGAGGGCAATCGCCCGAAAGGCTTCGACCGGCGACATGCTTTTGCTCACCGGCGAGACGAAACCTTTGACCGGCAAGGCGATGGCGCTGTCGGCCAAGGAATAACCGCGTTCGGCTTTGCTGACAATTTCTGGATGAAGATGCACCTCGGCGGCCAACTCAATCGCCAGATCAAAAAGCGCATCCGGCGAGGTGCCTTCAATCAGTTCAAGTTCGACTTCGCACAAAGGCTGGCTGAGTAGCGCTAAATCACCGCTCGCGGCGCGTCCGTTTATTTTTCCACGATCCAGCGCGATTTCAACGACCGAACTGCGTTCGTGCACGGAGGCGGTTATGGGCGAGCTTGAGCGACTGTCGCGAAGTCGATTATCAGGAACTCAAGCAGGAGTTCGGCCTCTCTCAGTATGAGGGACGCGGTTGGATGGGTTTCCATCATCACGCACCCTGTGTATCGCGGCCTACGCCTTCCTCGTTGCTCAACGCCTCAGCCAGGGCGGCTCAAAAACGCCACACATGATCAAATGAAGGCGGTGAGCTTCGAGTACATCGAGGTGTTTTATAATCGGAAACGACAGCA
>CAIWVX010000184.1 GCA_903916205.1 uncultured beta proteobacterium | reverse complement strand
GCTTGCGTGTCGTTGAAAGCGGCAGTAGCCCTGGCGACCATGTCGTCGTGGAAGGTGCCTTTCATCTGAACAATGAGCGTAAACGGGCTGAGCTTGCGGGTTCGGCCTCTGCAGAAGGTGAAAAAAAACGCACAGAACCAGCGAGGGCACCCCATGTTGAAGGTAAGCGCTAAAAGGGCCGTGATGCCTGATCGTGGGTGCGATTACGCTTGGCCTGAGCGCTTCATTAGTGCGCGGGTTCCTTCTGTTTATACAAAGCACGCCTTGTCATGATTGAATCCTTAATCAGAACCGCCCTCCAGCAGCGACTGGTGGTCGTTGTCGTCGCCGCCATACTTCTCGTCTTCGGACTTAATGCCGCACGCAAACTGTCGGTAGATGCCTTTCCCGATGTAACAAACGTGCAAGTGCAGATTGCCACCGAAGCCATCGGCCGCTCGCCGGAAGAAGTCGAACGCTTTGTCACCGTGCCGCTGGAAGTCTCGATGACCGGTCTGCCGGGACTGACTGAAATGCGCTCGCTCAACAAGCCCGGTCTGTCGCTAATCACGCTCGTATTCACTGACAAGACCGATGTTTACTTTGCCCGTCAACTGGTGATGGAACGCTTGATGGAAGTCGGTGGGCGATTGCCGGCTAAAGTGACGCCGGTGCTGGGGCCGGTATCAACCGGCTTGGGTGAAGTCTATCAATACACCCTGGATCGCCCCGATGACGGCAAACGCCATCTGACCGAAAAAGAATTAACAGAACGCCGTATCGTGCAGGACTGGGTGGTGCGCCCGCTACTACGTTCGATCCCCGGAGTGGCAGAAATTAATTCTCAGGGGGGATATGAAAAGCAGTACCAGGTGCTCGTCAGCCCTGATCGCTTGCACCACTACAAGCTTGGCGTCCAAGACGTGTATACCGCGTTGGCACACAATAATGCCAATTCCGGCGGAGGGGTGTTGCCGCATTATGCCGAGCAATACCTGATTCGTGGGGTTGGCCTGATCAAGAGTCTCGACGACATCGGCGCTATCGTGCTCAAGGAAGTCGGCGGCACCCCGGTCTATGTGCGTGACGTGGCCGAGGTGAAGTTGGGTACCGGTGCTCGTTCTGGTGCGGTAATCAAAAACGGGGTGACAGAGTCCGTGGGCGGTATTGTGATGATGATTCGCGCCGGCAATGCCAAAGAGATTGTTTCGCGGATCAAGAAACGGGTCGCCGAAATCAACGCCAAGGGGATGCTGCCCGATGACTTGCGGATTGTTCCGTACTATGACCGCTCAGAACTGGTCGATGCAGCGATCAAAACGGTGGTCAAGGTGCTGCTGGAAGGCGTGGTGTTCGTCATCGCCATTCTCATTATCTTTCTGGGTGACGTGCGTTCTGCTGCGGTGGTGGTGGCGACGCTGGTACTGACTCCGTTAATGACCTTTATGGTGATGAATTATTACGGGCTGTCGGCCAATTTAATGTCGCTGGGTGGATTAGCCATCGCCATCGGTCTGATGGTGGACGGTTCGGTGGTGGTGGTGGAAAACGCCTTTGCCCACCTTGGGCGTGACGCTTACGGCGAATCGCGGGTACGGATTATTTTCACGGCGGTCAAAGAAGTGGCGACGCCGGTAATTTTTGGCGTCGGCATCATTATTCTGGTCTTTCTACCGCTGATGACCTTAACCGGAATGGAAGGCAAGATGTTCGCGCCACTGGCCTACACCATTTCCATCGCCTTGTTCATTTCACTGGTGTTGTCCTTAACGCTGACGCCGGTTTTGTCCTCCTATATGCTCAAGGTCGGAATGGGGCATGGCAACCATGAAACACGCGCCATTGCGGTGATGAAGAGGCACTATCTCAAGCTATTGCACTGGTCTTTATCCCATCAGAAGAAGACCCTAGCGGTGGCTGGCGGAATGCTCTTATTTACGTTGGCCTTGTTCCCCTTTCTTGGAACGGCGTTTATCCCCGAAATGAAAGAAGGTTCGATTGTTCCGGGGATCAATCGGGTGCCCAATATTTCTCTTGACGAATCGATCAAGATGGAAATGATCGCCATGCGCTTGGTGATGGAAGTGCCGGGTGTTAAATCGGCGGTATCTGGCGTAGGCCGTGGAGAATCGCCCGCCGATGCACAAGGGCAAAATGAATCAACACCGATCGTCAGTCTAAAACCGCGCAACGAATGGCCGCGCGGTTGGGATCAGGATGATATTGCTGAAGCCATGCGCGACAAGCTCAAGGCGCTACCTGGAGTGCAAGTGGTCATGGCGCAGCCGATTTCAGATCGGGTCGATGAAATGGTCACCGGAGTACGTTCCGATGTGGCGATCAAAGTGTTTGGCGATGATTTGGATCTACTCAAAAAGAAAGCCGAAGAAATTGCCAAAGTCGCTCAAGCTATCAACGGAGCCGAAGATTTGCGGGTTGAGCGTTTAATGGGTCAGCAGTACCTGTCGATCGACATTGATCGACAAGCCATCGCCCGTTACGGCATCAATGCCAGCGATATTCATGACGTGATAGAGACCTCAATTGGCGGCAAGGAAGCGGTTCAAATTTTTGAGGGCGAGCGACGTTTTTCTGGTGTAGTTCGCCTGCCGCACCGCTTTCGTAATGATGTGGATGCGATCCGTAACTTGATCGTTTTTGCCCCCGGTGGAGCCCAAGTTAACCTTCAGAGTGTGGCAAAAATCCAGATCCTTGATGGCCCGGCGCAGATTAGTCGAGAAATGTCCAAGCGCCGCATCGTGGTTGGCGTAAACGTCAAAGGCCGTGACCTTGGCGGCTTTGTCGCTGAGTTACAGCAAAAAGTCGAGCAAAAAATTCGCTTGCCTGAAGGCTATTATCTGGAGTGGGGTGGACAGTTTCAGAACATGGAACGGGCGTTAGGGCATCTGGCGATCATTGTGCCGGTGACGATTGCCGCCATTTTCTTCTTATTGTTCTTGCTATTTGGCTCGTTGCGAATGGCCACGCTGATTATCCTCGTGTTGCCCTTTGCCTCCCTAGGCGGCGTGATTGCTTTGTTTCTTACGGGGGAGTACCTCTCGGTGCCGGCCTCGGTGGGCTTTATTGCGCTATGGGGTATTGCCGTGCTTAACGGCGTGGTATTGGTAAGTTACATTCGCAGCTTGCGACACGAGGGTTATTCTGTGGCTGATGCGGTGGTGCATGGGGCAACTCAGCGCTTTCGTCCGGTGATGATGACGGCGACGGTGGCACTGCTGGGCTTGATTCCTTTTTTGTTTGCCAACGGGCCAGGGTCGGAAGTACAGCGTCCTCTGGCTATCGTGGTGATCGGCGGGCTCATTACCTGTACGTTGCTGACGCTGGTAATGCTGCCTACTTTGTATCATTGGTTTGACGAAGTCCCTGTGGAAACCTGATTAGGGTTGATAGGAGCGTTTAAATGAAAGAAATTAAGGCCATCATCCGGCCAAATAAATTACCTGCGTTGCGTGAGGCGTTGCGCGACCTTGCCGGCTTCCCCGGAATGACGGTGAGTAAGGTAGAGGGGCTTTCGGCCTTGTCACGCTTGACGCCCGTAAAATCATCAATCAAAAATGATTTAACCGACTACACACCCAAAATCCGTATCGAAATTGTGACCTCGGACGAGTTGTCTGATGTCATCGTCGATATTATCGTAACCTCTGTGAGCACGGGTCAGGTCGGCGACGGTCTAGTCTGGGTCACTCCGATTGAGCGGGCCGTCTTTGTGCATAAAACCATGCCGGGCGCCGAGGGCGTCAAGAGTTACCCCAAGTAGAACCGTTGGCGGCCGATGTCTATTTTGCTCACCCCTACGCCGCGTGGGCACGGTGAAAAAGAAAAAAATAGACGGTTTGATTCGCCCGTTCTTTCGCAAGAAAATGACTTTCGACGACAAACACCCCACGAGGTTTTTATGAAACCGTTAAACTTATGCCACGCGCCTGTTGCACTTCAGACGTGAATCCGCCTCCTAAAAAATCACGCATGACTCATAAAATTTCGCTCAACACACTCATTCTTCTAGGCTGCGGTATCGGCATAATGGGTGGGCTAAGCTTACCGACACCGACGGATACGCCGCTAACACAAGGCGTTCTTTACTCTGCCAAACTGGTCAGCACCGTGTTTCTTGATCTGCTACGGATGATCCTGATCCCGCTAATTTTTTCCTCGATTGCCGTCGGGGTAGCCAATTTGCGTGCCCATGACAAAATGCACAAGGTTTGGATCAGCACCCTCACGTTTTTCATGTGTTCAATGGCTCTGGCCATTTTGATCGGTTTTGGTGCCGCGCATATTTTCCGTCCAGGCGAAGGGCTGCATCTGGAAATGTTTGCCGCCGCGACGCAACACTACGAAGCCCATAGAATGCCACTGCCCGACTATATCGCTCAATTTTTACACGGGTTATTCCAAAATCCCTTCAAGGCGCTGGCTCAGGGCGAAATTCTGACCATCGTAATTTTTGCGCTATTCCTCGGTATTGCATTGGTGGTGGGTGGCGAGCGATTCAGAAATATACGCACGCTGATCCAAGAAATGCAGGAACTTTGCTTAATCATCGTCGGCTGGATCATGCGCCTCGCCCCTTTGGGCATCGCCGCCTTGATGCTTCAACTCGTCGCCACCCAGCAAAGCGAACTACTCTCAAGTCTGATCAAGTTCATTGCCGTGGTCTTCGGCACGACACTGTTTCACGGCATCGTAATACTCCCGCTGATTCTCTATTTATTCACCCGAATCACCCCGTTACATTTTTGGCGAGGCTCACGGGAAGCCCTATTAACGGCGTTTGCCACCAGCTCCAGCGCCGCCACGCTGCCGGTCACGTTGCGCTGCGTCGAACAACATTTACATGTCAAAAAGGACATCGCCAACTTTGTCGTCCCATTAGGCGCCACCGCCAATATGGATGGCACAGCGCTCTACGAAGCCACGGCCGCCCTCTTTATCGCACGGTTGGCTGGCATCGAGATGGATCTTGTTAGCCAGATCATCATCTTCTTTGTCGCCATGCTCGGGGCCATTGGCGCGCCGGGCATTCCCAGCGTCGGCATGTTGAGCATGGTGCTTGTTCTGG
>CAIWVX010000183.1 GCA_903916205.1 uncultured beta proteobacterium | reverse complement strand
GGCGGAAACGGTCAATTTTATGCCTTCCTTGGCAGACGAAATTTCGGCAGACGAAATTTCGGGGGAAGCTCACAGGAAAAACTGGTAGCATGAACTCCGCCCTTTGGTAGACGAAAAGCCGAGGGAACCTTAATGCCTGAAACACGCGAATAGCTCAACAAAGGGGCTTACTCATGACTACACAACCCGTCATTCGACGACGGCTCTCCCGCCTAGATCTCGCGGCGATGCATTCGACCGGGGAAAAAATCGCCATGTTTACCTGCTACGACGCCAGCTTTGCGCGTCTACTTGACGGTGCCGGTGTCGATGTTTTTTTAATCGGCGATTCGCTGGGTAACGTCATTCAAGGCCACGACTCAACACTCCAAGTCAAACTATCCGACATTATTTATCATACCGAGGCGGTCAAGCGCGGCTCTAATCGTCCCTTGATCATCGCGGACATGCCGTTCGGAAGCTATGAAGAATCACCCGAGCGAGCTTTTCGTAGCGCGGCTCAACTGATTGTTGCTGGAGCGCAGATGGTCAAGCTCGAAGGCGGCGCACACATGGCGGAAACGGTCAATTTTATGGTCGGTCGAGGCATCCCTGTTTGCGGTCACATCGGCCTGACGCCACAATCCGTACATTCGATGGGGGGGTACCGGGTACAGGGCAAAAGCCAAGCGGCCGCACAGAAACTTTTGAATGACGCACGATCACTTGAAGAAGCAGGCGCCTCCATGATTGTTCTGGAAGCCATTCCGGCGGCACTCGGCAGTGAAATCACAGCATCGCTTTCGATTATCACTATTGGCATCGGCGCAGGGCCCAACTGCTCAGGCCAAGTGCTAGTGATGCAAGACGCGTTTGATATTCCGCCCGGTAAAAAAGCCCGTTTCGTGCGCAATTTCATGGACGGCGCAAGCAGCCTTACCGACGCGGCCATGCGCGCCGTTGCGGCGATCAAAGATGGTAGCTATCCTGGCCTTGAACACACTTACGCCGGATAATTTCTGCCATGCAAATCCACGCTTCGATCCAAGGCGTGCGCCAAGCACTTAAAAATTGCGCTCGCATCGTTTTTGTTCCTACCATGGGTAATCTTCACGCGGGTCATATTGCGTTGATGACGCAAGCCCGGGCGCATGGCGATACGGTAGTCTCAAGTATTTTCGTTAATCGACTGCAATTCGGTCTAAATGAAGATTTCAATAGCTATCCGCGAACCTTTAAGGAGGATTGTGAAAAACTCGAAGCAGCGGGCATTGATTTGCTGTTTGCGCCAAGAGAAAGTGATCTCTACCCTGAACCGCAGCAGTATCAGGTTGATCCGCCCGACATTCAGAATCAGCTTGATGGCGCGTTCCGTCCAGGGCACTTTCGCGGTGTCGCCACCGTGGTGCTTAAATTATTCAATATCGTCCAACCGCAAGTCGCCGTATTTGGCAAAAAGGATTACCAGCAACTGCTGATTCTGAGGAATATGACACGTCAACTGGCCCTGCCCATCGAAATTATTGGCGGTGAAACCGTGCGAGCCGATGACGGTCTTGCCCTTTCTTCACGCAACACCTATCTGACCCCTGAAGAACGAGCCGAAGCGCCACGACTCAGTCGAACCTTAGCAGAAATCCGTGAAGCGATTGGTAAGGGCGATCATAATTTCGCGAAACTCGAACGCGACGCCATGTTCACACTCGATAACAAAGGTTGGAAAACCGATTATGTTGCCATCCGGCAGCAATCCGATTTACAAGCACCACAACCAGATAGCCGAGAACTCGTAATTCTTGCCGCAAGTCGTTTGGGGATACCTCGACTCATTGATAACCTTGAAATTCTGATTTAGGGAAACGCCGAATAAGTACCAAAAGCGGTGAACGATTCTTTTATCATAGAGTCTGACAGGGCGTTCTGCTCACAAGGG
>CAIWVX010000182.1 GCA_903916205.1 uncultured beta proteobacterium | reverse complement strand
TATTTCCTCTGTGGAAAACTAAAATTCGATTACCCACTGAATTTCACATAGAGCCAATAAAACTAGGTCATTCCCGCCTGCGCGCGAATGACGGGAGGCGCTCTGTGTTCTTGTGTTTTTCTTTACGCCTGCGTGATGGACTTTTCTCGGTTTAAGGCGTCCTCATGACCCAAACGCATCGGTTCGAAAATCGCGTGGTGGCGTTGGTTTGTTTGGCTGAGGTGCTGAGCATGACCGGGTTCGCCGCCTATGCCGCATTTTTACCCACCTTACGCGTTGAATGGGCGATGAGTGGGGTTCAGGCCGGTTTTGTCAGCGGGGCGTTCTTTTTCGGTTACATGCTGACGGTACCGTTTCTCTCGGGGATTACCGACCGCATCGATGCCCGCCAAGTCTTTGTCGCGGCCTGTGTTTTAGCGGCGTCAGGCACCTTGGGCTTTGCTTGCTTAGCCGATGGCATGTTGAGCGCCGCATTGTGCCAGGCGCTAACCGGTGCCGGATTGGCTGGAACGTTCATGCCCGGCCTGAAGGTTTTGACAGATCGCGTTGACGGCCCGCGTCAAGCACGTTTCATCGCTTTCTACACGGCCTCGTTCAGCATCGGCAACAGTTTGTCGTTGTTAAGCACCGGTTGGCTGGCGCAGTTTCTGCCTTGGAGTCGTTGCTTTTTCATTCTGGCGCTGGGCCCCTTTTTGGCGGTACCCATAATATGGTTCGGCTTACGCGCTAAAAAACCTCAGGGCGCAAGCAACGCCCCTTGGTTTCCTCGTTTTGGTACGGTTCTGGCACGGCGTGAAACTCGTCGTTACATTTTGGGTTACGCCGCTCATTGCTGGGAACTTTTCGGCGTGCGTTCCTGGCTGGTGGCTTTCCTTTTCTTTGCTTACGCCTTGAACCTCGGCACGCCAGCACCGATGACGCCAACAGAAGCCGCCGCGCTGATTAACTTATTCGGATTGCCCGCCAGTATTCTTGGCAACGAAGCGGCAGGCAAGTTAGGCCGTCAGCGCTGGACGGCGGGCATTATGGTGGTTTCCGGTTTGCTGTGCTGGGTCGTCGGCTTTTCCGCCCTCTGGCCTTGGTGGCTGATGCTAGGCTTACTGCCGGTCTATTTCATCTCCGTGATGGCCGACTCCGCCGCATTAACGGCGGGAATGGTTCAAGCCACACCCCAAGAACAACGCGGAGCCGCTATGGCGGTTTATTCTCTCGCCGGCTTTGCTGCCGCCTTCCTCAGCCCCATCGTCTTTGGTATAAGCCTTGATCTGGCCGGAGGCAGCACGTCCCAATGGGCCTGGATACTGGCCTTTGGCCTACTCGGTGTCGGCGGTATGGTGTGGTCGGCTTGGACGGTCAAACAACCACAGCAAAGTTGAGCGTGGATTGTCGATGGGTACGCATGATTTTTTCGCACGCGGTATGCCTCAGTCTTGCCTTGCCGAATTCCGGTATTTATACTTGGTGAGCTTCCCTCGGTTTTTCGTCTGCCAAAGGACGGATTTCATGCTACCAGTTTTTCCTGATGTTGTGTGCTGATCCACCGCGCTAGGAATTGCATTGGCGACTGGTATCCCAGAGTGG
>CAIWVX010000181.1 GCA_903916205.1 uncultured beta proteobacterium | reverse complement strand
CCAGATCGGCCACTTGCTTATCGTAATCAAGGCTTGTCAATTGCCCCGGAACAGCGAGTTCGAGTTTATGCGTTTCGTGGTTTAACGCCTGCTGCCCCTGAAGCTCCCAAAGAACATTCGGCATACCTACATTAGCAAACACGGTATTGTTCCAGCCCGTGGGCCGCTGATCGTCGCGATAGAAAGCGCGCAAATAGGTGTACAACCAGTCAGCACCGCTTCCGTCTTCTGAAGCTCTGGCTCGTGCCACCAGCGACAGATCGGGAGGATTCGCACCAAACCATTGTTTTTGCTCCGCCGGACGTGCGGCAATACGCATCGGCTCACCAATTTTATCGGCGGTAAACATCAGGTTCTCCATGACCTGTTGCTCAGTCAAACCAAGTTCGGTCAGGCGGTTATAGCGAACAAAACTCAAACCATGACAATTCAAACAGTAATTAACAAATAACTTCGCGCCATTTTGTAACGCCGTATTATCCCCCGACACATCAGGTGCTTTGTCTAAATGTAAGGCGGCACCAGAAGCCAGTACGGTAAGCGGAACAAAGAGTAGCGCCAGCAGGAATTTCTTCATGATGTTCGCTTTCATTTGAAAGTCACCCTTTCCGGTTCAGGTTTGCACTTATCAATCTTCGACCACCAGGGCATGGTGAGGAAGAAAAGGAAATAATAGGCACTCAGCAACTGGGCAATCGGCGCACCGGGAATCAGACCGAAAAAGGCGTATTCCGGCGGTTTAGTCCCGAGAAAGCCGAGAATTAAAAAGGCAAAAACCAAAATAGCCAGCAAGGTTTTGAAAATCGGCCCCCGGTAACGAATCGATTTAACCGGGCTACGATCCAACCAAGGCAAGAAGGCCAGTATCACGACTCCGGCGCCCATCGCCACGACTCCCCAGAACTTGGCATCAATACCGAAAAGCGGCCAAATCATCGCTCGCAACATCGAGTAAAAGGGCGTGAAATACCACACTGGCGCGATATGCAAGGGCGTCTTTAAGGGATCCGCCGGCAAGAAATTATTGTATTCAAGGAAATACCCTCCCACCTCGGGAGCAAAGAAAACGATCAGCGAGAAAATGATCAGGAAACCAACCGTACCAACAATATCCTTGACCGTGTAGTAAGGATGAAAAGGAATGCCATCAAGCGGAATCCCTTTGTCGTTAACCGTCTTCTTGATTTCGATACCATCAGGGTTATTCGAGCCGACTTCGTGTAACGCTAAGATATGCGCGACGACCAGCCCGAGAAGCGCCAGCGGCACGGCAATAACGTGGAAGGAGAAGAAACGGTTAAGCGTCGCATCGCCGATAACGAAGTCACCACGAATCCATAGCGAAAGCGGCTCACCAATCAGCGGAATGGCAGAAAACAGGTTAACAATCACCTGCGCGCCCCAATACGACATTTGCCCCCAAGGCAGCAGATAGCCCATAAAGGCTTCGGCCATCAAACACAGGAAAAGCAGGATTCCGAACACCCAGATCAACTCTCGTGGTTTGCGGTACGAACCGTAAAGCAGGCTACGGAACATGTGCAGATAGACCACCAGAAAAAAAGCCGAAGCCCCCGTCGAGTGCATGTAACGGATTAACCAGCCCCACTGCACGTCGCGCATGATGTATTCGACGCTGGCAAACGCCACCGGAATCCCGCTGGCGTTAAGTGAAGCATCCGGCTTGTAGAACATCACCAAGAAAATTCCGGTGATCAGCTGAATAGCCAGAACCACCATCGCCAGTGAGCCGAAGAAATACCAGAAATTGAAATTTTTCGGCGCGTAATATTCCGAAAGATGGGCTCGCCACATCGAAGTCGCCGGAAAACGTGCATCAAACCACTCCAGCACGTTGCCCAAAAGCGAACCGTCAGACTTGTATTTTTCAAAATTACCATTGGAACCCATTGTTACGCCCCTTTCTTGTCTTCGCCAATCAAAAGACGCGTCTCGGTGAGATACGTATGCGGCGGCACTTCAAGGTTGGTCGGAGCGGGTTTGTTTTTGAAAACCCGGCCAGCAAAATCAAAACTCGAACCGTGACAGGGACAGAGAAACCCACCCAGCCATTCAGGCGGCATTCCGTCTTCGATACCTTTTTTGAATTTGGACGATGGCGAGCAACCCAAATGGGTGCAGATTCCAATCACGACCAATAAATTAGGCTTAATTGAGCGCGTCGCGTTGGCACAGGAATCCGGTTGCTGTTTTTTCTCGGATTTTGGATCGACCAGCGCATCGTCAAGCTTGGCTAAGGTTTCAAGCATTTCAGTGCTGCGATTGAATATCCAAACCGGCTTGCCACGCCATTCAACCGTAAGCAATTGACCGGGAGCCAGATTGCCGACATCGACTTCTACTGGCGCACCCGCCGCCTTAGCGCGTTCGGAAGGCAGCATACTCGAAAGAAAAGGCACCATTGTCGTCACTGCCCCTACACCACCGGCCGCCGCCGTCGCGACGATTAGCTGCCTTCTGCCACAATTCATTTTACCTTCTTTGCTCATCGCACAGACCCTCGGGATGAAATAACCGACGTTGCAAACATGCGTAATAACCGCTTAGATTCTTGTCGAAACCCACAAATTTTACGCCTATTGTGGCAAGCCAAATTGGCGCTGGTAAGTCGGAATAATAAGCGCCGAATTATACGCCAGAATCCTCTTTGACTAAAAGGGTGGGGGGCATCATATCAGGGCAATCGCACGAATCTTATAGAAGACCGATTAGTTCTTCGCGGTAGTCAATGGAAGACGCAGCGCGAGGGCGTTGGACTTTGAGGCCCCCTTTGCGTTTTACTGGTGCGTAGCGAATGAGGTTGAGGGCGAAGTGACGCACGACGGAGAGGTTGTGTGCGGCACGATTGTTTCGAGCACGCCTCTGGTCGTCGGCAAAGACAACGTCCATGCACCAGTGAAGACTGGTTTCAACGGACCCGTGCTGGCGCACGGCGTGATTCAATTGTGCGGCATCGGGCAGCAAGCTCGTGATGTAGTAGCGAT
>CAIWVX010000180.1 GCA_903916205.1 uncultured beta proteobacterium | reverse complement strand
TCTCTGGGGTGCAAAGCAGTTTCTTGAACCAGGGCGATGTCGTCACCGTGGCGGTGACGATGAGCGAAAACGTGATCTCCTCCCAACCTTTAGAGCACTTCATTAACCTAAATTTTAATAATAGCCAGAAAATTGCGCGCTATGCGAGCGGGCTCAATTCCAGTCTGCTTTATTTTACCTACACCATTGCCTCGGGTGACACGGATACTGACGGCATCGGCATCGGTTACTTGACTACGGAATGGATCGCTGCCAGTGAGCTTTATATGACTGATTTAGCCGGTAATAAAGCGACGATAGCGAGCACTTCTTACAATAAGGTCGGTTCTAACTCGAACTATAAAGTCGACAACACGGCCCCGACGGTCGTGATTACCGATAGTGCGACTTACGACCCCGCTCATAGCACGTACGCCTCTAGTGCTGCTAGTGGTAATTATACCGACGACGTCTGTTTCACCTTTACTTTCTCTGAAGAGGTCAAATCCTTTGATGATAGCGACGTTACTGGTCTCACTGGATGGAAATCAACATCAACCGCAAGTCATCTCCAAGACCCAGCACTAGACACCCTCACACAAAGCGCGATCGATCCCAAGGTATACAAATTATGGAGGGCCCCTGCCTCAATTAGCGCAGCATCAGTCACGTACAGCCAAATTGGTTTGACTGGAAATGACATAACTGACCTAGCGGGCAACCCGCTAGGGTCGTATGTTTTCGATACCATAGCCCTTTTTAACTAAGTCCGGCAGCCCGGTGCGTCGCCCAAGCGTATTTGTTCAGTCTGGCGGTGTCATTCTCGGGGCCATCGGGACATCTGGCTCGGAGGGCGCTTCGGCCCGGAGTGGCTGGATGCCGTGCAAACCCTTGGGCACCGTCGCCCGCGATGTAGATACCTGCACCGTCAGCCTTTGTCGCTCATCGAGGCGAAATATATTCAGCTTGCTGTTAGCTTGGAGCCTCGCATTCTTCAACCGTACCGAACGACCTGAATTCGAGCAGGAATTTGAAAAAATCACGAACTTTCCAAGCAAAAATTAAAATAGTGCTCATGAAACATGTCCGCAACGACCTTTTAACCCGCCATTTCAGCGCATGATCGGCGTTTTCGATAGCGGACTTGGCGGCCTTTCGGTGCTTGCCGCCATTGTCGAGGCTTTACCACAGGCCGATCTCGTCTACCTTGCCGATACCGCCCACGTTCCCTACGGTGACAAGGATGATGCCTTTATTCAAAGGCGCGTTTTGTCCATTGGTCAGTATCTTGTGAATCAAGGCTGTACGCTGATTGTCGTCGCCTGCAATACAGCGACGGCGGCCGCCGTCGAGATGCTGCGCGAGACACTGCCAAGCATTGCGGTCATTGGCGTCGAACCCGGTGTCAAGCCCGCCGTCAGCGCTTCAATCAATAGCCATATTGTCGTACTAACGACAGCTTCTACTGCACGCAGTGATCGACTGGCCGATCTGATCCGCAAACACGCACAATCGATTCAGGTCGATATTTTGCCTTGTCCAGGATGGGCCTCCCGTGTCGAGACACTGCACCTTGACGACCCCGACTTTGCCGATGTGGCAAGGCGACATCTGGCACCAACACTCGCTGCCGGAGCTGACCAGATTGTGCTCGGCTGCACCCATTACGCTTTTCTGGCACCGGTTCTTGAATCGATAGTTGCAGGCCGCGCCGTGTTGGTTGATGTCGCCGAGGCGGTTGCACGCCAGTGCGTGCGACTAGCCGGAGTGTCGGCCAGTGGCCAGTGCCGACTCACACTGATGGCCACGGCCCGCCCCGAGCGTCTGCAAGCGGCACTTCCCGTGTTGGGTCTTACCCAGCTTAGCTTACGGATGATTAGGCCGGCACAATTATTGACGATTTGAGATGAATCCAACAGACAAAAGAATCGTCCCCCGGCTATTGGGCCACATGACGCATCGCTTGTCGGGACCTATAATAGGGCGCTTCGTTGACCACTGTCCCGTAGGATGACCATGCCGGCGCTTAAATATACCCTTCGACTGATGTTTTGCCGACCGTTGCTGATTTTGTTTGGCGGTCTCTTTTTGCTTTGCTGCGCGCTGACTTTAATCGCCAGTTTTATTGTGCCTTCGCTGACCTTGAATGCGGCCTTATTGCTCGGCCCAAAATTTGGTGCCATGTTCGCCGGAGCGTTGTGGGCGATGTTTTTTATCAAGACTTACACGGCGGTTTTAGCCAGTGAAAAAGCGGCTTTGCTGGAGGATTCGGGTGAGAACGCTGTTGGCCTAGATGAAGCGGATTCATCGGCGCAAAATGAGGCTAATAAATCGGTTGTGTCTAAGCTCGATTGAGTGCGCTTGAGAGGCGCTGTCGTGCTTTTACGTTGGCGTTGGAAGCAGCGCGGCCAAAATGCCTTCGATTAGTTGTAGGGGCGTAGGCGGGCAGCCGGGGATGGAAACGTCGACCGGGATGACGTTGGCGACGCGTCCGCACGAGGCATAACTCTCGCCGAAAATGCCTCCGGTGCACCCGCATTCGCCAACGGCGACGACGAGTTTGGGTTCCGGGGTGGCGTCATAAGCCCGCTTGACGGCGACTTCCATGTTTTTAGCCACCGGGCCGGTGACCATTAATAGATCGGCGTGGCGCGGACTGGCCGCGAATTTGATGCCGATGGACTCAAGGTTGTAATACGGGTTGTTCAGGGCGTGGATTTCTAGCTCACAGCCATTGCATGATCCGGCGTCTATGTGGCGGATGACCAAGGCCCGTCCGAGTTGTTTGAGTACCGTTTCGGAGAGCTTTTGAGTGCGGGTACGCAAACGGTCATCGGCTTTAGGCTGCGGCTCGGAGAGGATGCCGGTACGGACGATTTGGCGCAGCATCGGGAACATTAGAGATCGGCTCCAGAGTAAGAAAGGTTGAACGATTTGTTGATTAGCGGGAAATCGGGAACGATGTTGTCGATGACCGCGTGTTCTAATGCCGGCCAATTCTGCCAGGACGGGTCGTGACAGTGGCCGCGCCGAAGCTTGCCATCGCTGCCGGTTTCTAGCGCCACTAGGATGTCACCACGCCAGCCTTCGATCCAGCCGAAACCCCGTTGGTCGGCGGCGCTGCGTACCTCGGCACGGAGTGCGCCACTGGGTAGATCGCGGAGGATTGTGCGGATTAAGTTCAGTGATTCGACTATTTCGGCAAAGCGCACCAGCGCTCGTGCGGCGACATCGCCGTTGGCTTCAATCGCCATCTTCGGGGCCAGTTGGACATAAGGTTGGCACGGGTGATTGCAGCGTTGATCCCAGCGCTGCTCGCTGGCGCGTCCGGCCAGACCAATGACCCCCAGTTGCGCGGCGAGCGGCGGCGGGATACATCCGGTGGTGAGAAAACGATCTTGAAGACCGGCGTGTTCGTCATAAATGCTCTTTAGCGAGCGCACTTCCTGCTCAACCCTATGGCATTGCTGGTTGATGGCTTGGATGCCGTCGGGTTCCAGATCGACACTGACGCCGCCGGGAATAATGCGATCCATCAACAGGCGGTGGCCGAACAGGGTGGCGTTGAGCCGCACCCAGTCTTCCTTGAGGCGCATGAATTGCATCAATCCGAAGGCCAGCGCGACATCGTTGCCGAGATAGCCTAAGTCACCCAAGTGGTTGGCAATGCGTTCGCGTTCGAGCAGCAGCGCCCGCAGCCAGAGGGCGCGGGCCGGTGGCGTGGTTTGGCTGATGGCTTCAGCGGCCTGACTGTAGGCCCAGGCGTAGGCGACTGTTGAATCGCCGGAGACACGACCGGCGAGTTGTGCTCCCTCGACTAAAGTCATGCCGACAAAGCGGCGCTCGATGCCTTTGTGTTTCCAGCCGAGACGTTCTTCGAGGCGCAACACGCCTTCGCCGATGACCGAAAAGCGAAAATGCCCCGGCTCGATGATTCCGGCGTGAATCGGCCCAACGGCCACTTCGTGCACGCCGTCGCCTTCGACGCGGACAAAATCATAGATTTCATTTTGATTTTCAAAGTGTGCGTCAGGGGTATCGCGGCGTAAGGGGTAGTGATCCTCCGGCCAGTTGGCATGGCGCAGCCAAGGGCGTTGGTCGCTGTCTTCTGAAGTGGCCCCAAGCAGATCACGGACGGTGCGCTGCATGCGCTTGGCGGCGGGGAAAAACTGAGATAGATCGGGAAAGGTCGGGTTTTCTGTGGCCAGTGGCAACGTCAGGCAGACCAGCCCTTCGACTAAATCAAAGGCGGTATGCAAGGCGTAACCGTGCGTTGCGTGACGATCCCGTTGGTCGCTGCCCCAGAGCGCCACCAGTCGGCGTTGGGCGTGGCGGACGGCTTGACAGAAGGCTTGCAGTTCGTCATCCGTCACTTGGGCGGTGAAGGTCGGCGTGGCTTGGCCGCTTAATGGCTGGAATTCAATGGCTTGATCGAGAAATTGCATGGCCGCGCTTATCCGATGAATTTAGCCGCTTGTCGGAACCAGTCGGCAAGGTAGGGCGGTATCCACAGACCGAGCATGAGCACCAGCCCGAGATGTAAAAAGACCGGCAGCAAGGCCGGATTGTGCGATAGCGGCTTGATGTTTGGCTCACCGAAGGTCATGCCTTGCACTTTGTGGAACAGAGAGGCAAAAGCCACGCCCAGCGCGATTAGCACGATCGGGGTGGCCCACGGGTAATGTTTGATCGTCGTGGTTAGGATCATGAATTCGCTGGTGAATACGCCGAAGGGGGGCATTCCAAGAATGGCCAGCGTGCCGAGCATCAGGCCCCAGCCCATACTCGGCGAACGCTTGATTAGCCCTTTGATGTCTTCGATAGTCTGGGTGCCCGCCATTTGTGCGGCGTGACCGACGGTGAAGAAAATCGCTGATTTGGTCAGTGAGTGGACGGTCATGTGCAGCAATCCGGCAAAGTTGGCGACCGGGCCGCCCATGCCGAAAGCAAAGGTGATTAAGCCCATGTGTTCGATTGACGAGTAACCAAAAAGCCGCTTGATGTCTTTTTGGCGTGACAGGTAGAAGGCCGGAACCACGATGGTCAGCAAGCCGAAAGCCATCATCAAATGGCCGGCAAAGCGCGTATCCAGCGCCCCGTCAACCAGCACCTTGCAGCGAATAATGGCGTAAAGCGCGACGTTGAGCAGTAAACCGGAGAGGACGGCGGAAACCGGCGTCGGGCCTTCGGCGTGAGCGTCGGGCAGCCAGTTGTGCAGCGGCACCAGACCTGTTTTGGTGCCGTAACCGACAAACAGGAAGATGAAAGCCAAAGAGAGAACCGTCGGTTCAAGGTCGTATTTGACGGCGTTGAGGTGTGTCCATAACAAGGCCCCGCCCTCGGGGCCAAGCATCTGTTCGGCGGCGAAATAAATCAAAATGGTGCCAAATAAGGCTTGGGCAATGCCGACACCGCACAGGATGAAATATTTCCAGGCCGCTTCAAGGCTGGCCGGGGTGCGGTAGAGCGCAACCAATAGCACGGTCGTTAGGGTCGCGGTTTCCATCGCCACCCATAAAATCCCGAGGTTGTTGGTGGAGAGCGCCACCAGCATGGTGCACATAAACATCTGAAACATGCTGTGGTAAAGCCGTAAACGGCCCGATGACAAGCGTCCTTTGTCCTGCTCGATACGGATGTAGGGGCGTGAAAAAAGCGCGGTGGTGAAGCCAACAAAGGCGGTTAGCGCAATTAGAAAAACATTGAGCGGGTCGATAAAAAATTGCTCGTCAAAAAGGATCATCGAGCCGTGGTTGACGATTTTGAGGGTCAGCATTCCGGCAGCAATCAAGGTCAGCAGACTGCCGAGGATGTTAATCTCGGCGGCCCAGCGGCGATGCCCCACCAGGGCCAAGACCAAAGCCGTGACAAAAGGAATGGCGATAACGCTGGCCAGTTCGATCATTCTTCCTTGATCCTCTCCATATGTCGGATATCGAGGCTGTCAAATTGCTGCCTGATTTGGAAAAAGAACACGCCGAGAATGACCATGCCGACCATGACATCGAGGGCGATACCGAGTTCAACGACCATCGGCATGCCATAAGTGGCACTGGTGGCGGCAAAAAACAGGCCGTTTTCCATCGACAGAAAAGCGATGACCTGCGGCACCGCCTTGCTGCGGGTAATCATCATCAGGAAAGCCAGCAACACGCAAGCCAGCGCAATGCCTATGGTGGCCCGGGTGATGGTGCCCGAAAGTTGGGAAATCGGCTGTGCCACGTTGAAGGCGATAACCACTAAAGCGATGCCGATCAGCATCGTGGTCGGAATGTTAAGCAGGGTTTCGATGTCCCATTTGACCGACAGACGGCGGATCAAGCGGTGCAGGATGTAAGGCAGCGCGATGACTTTAAGGATCAAGGTTAATCCCGCTGACCACAGTAGATGGCTCTGATGCGTGGTCAGCGCGACGATCAGCGTTGAGGCAAAGAGCACCATTCCTTGTAGCATAAAGAGATTGATTAAGGTCAGGATGCGGCGCTGGGCGAGCATGGCAAAGGCCAGCAAGAGCATGATGGCGGCACATAGGTTGATGACTTGGCTGTTGAGCGAAATGCTGTGAAGTAAGACTAAGTTCATAGCCCGGCCTCCAGCAATAGATGCACCAGCATGGCTAGAACCGCGAGTAGGAAGGCGGTGCCGAGAAACTCCGGGGCGCGGAAAATGCGCATTTTGGCGCTCAGGGTTTCGATCAGCGCCAGTAGAAAACCGCCGATAGTCAGTTTCAAAATCAGGATGAGGCCAGCGAGGGCTAGGGACGCCGGGTCGGCGGCTTCGGGGATGCCGAAGGGGAAAAACAGCGCAATGCCGAGGCACGAATAGGCAAACAATTTGAGGCAGGCGGCCCACTCGATGAGCGCCAAATGGCGGCCTGAGTATTCAAGAATCATGGCTTCATGAATCATCGTGAGTTCGAGGTGGGTGGTCGGGTTGTCGACCGGAACGCGGGAGTTTTCGGCCAGCGAGACCATCGTGAAGGCGACCCCGGAAAAAGCCAAGCTTGGGAAAATAGCAAATTCGCGGTGCGCCAAGGTTTCTACGATGGTCGATAGCGAGGTCGATTGCGAGATGAGCGAAGCCGTAAAGAAAACCATCAGCAAGGCCGGTTCGGCTAGGAAGCCAATCAACATTTCACGTCGTGCACCGAGTGAGCCGAAGGCGGTGCCAACATCCATCCCGGCCAGCGCAATGAAGACGCGAGCCAAGGCGAACAGGCCAACCAGAGCGATGGCGTCGGCGGCGGGCGAAAAAATGAGGTCGGTGGATAGCGTTGGAACAATGGCCGAAGCCAAGGCCATGCACGAAAAGATGATGTAAGGCGCGGCGCGAAATAGCGAAGAGGCGTTGTGGGCCAGCAAGACTTCTTTGTTAAATAGCTTGTTCAGCGTGTAATAGGTTTGCAACAGCGGTGGTGCCGAACGGTTTTGTAGCCAGGCCCGGCATTGGTTGACCCAGCCATTGAGCATTGGCGCCATGATCAAAGCGATCAGCAGTTCAAGAAATTGGGCAAAAATGGCGTAAAAATTCATCAGCTCACCCTTTTGTTATAACCAGAAGCGCGAGCAGGGTGACGAAGCTGTAGAGCAAATAAATGGCGATTCGTCCGTGCTGGAGGAAGGCGATCAGCCGTGTGCCGTGCTCGACCAGCCGGGCGATGGGCAGGTAAATCCAGTACCAGAAAGGATCTTCGACCACGCTGCGGTAACGCGGCTGAGCGTCGAATGGGCTGGGGTGCTCGCGTGAGCGGCGCATGAAGGAGGAGAAAATACGCCGGATCGGCTGCCCAAAACCTTCGGCGGTGTCTTGCATACGCGGTGTTTGCAGCGGAAAACCGCAATCCCAAGGCGGAACGCGCTTCTGGCGTCCGTGGTAAAACGATTTGACGGTAAAAAACAAGGCGGGAATGAATAGCGCCAGACTGCCAAACAAAATGGCCGCGCTGTAGCTGGCGCGATCTTCGCTGATCGGGGCCAGTAACCACCAGCCATGACTGCTGGCCGCAGAAATCAGGCTGCTACCGACGAGCAAACGGGTGACTGGATCAAGTAAAGCAATGACGCTATTAGGCAGTAGACCGAGCAGGACGCAGCCGAGCGCCAGCCAAAGTAGACCGATACGTTCGAAAATTCCGGCGTCGTGCGTTTGTGCCAATTTTTGCTCACGCGGCTGACCGAGAAAAACCACGCCGAAAAATTTGACCATAGCAAAAGCCGCCAGCGCCGCGATCAAGGCCACCGCCGCCGCCGCAACCGGGAGCAACATGTGGAGATAGCCTTGCGGCAAGCCGGAGGTGAACAGAAAGCTTTGCAGCAATAGCCATTCCGAAATAAATCCGTTGAGTGGCGGCAGACCAGTCGAGGCCAAAACGCCAATCAGCGCGAGCCAAGTGACCCACGGCATACGATGAATTAGCCCACCGAGTTTGCTCAAGTTGCGCTCGCCGGTGGCGTGCAACACGGAACCCGAGCACAGAAACAGTAGGCTTTTAAAAAAAGCGTGGTTCAGGCAGTGATAGAGGGTCGCGGTGAGCGCCAGTGCCGCCAGATGCGGCAATAGGAACGAATTAAAAATCAGTGTCAATCCAAAACCGACAAAAATCAAACCGATATTTTCAATCGAGGAATAGGCCAGCAGGCGTTTCATATCGTTTTGAATCGCCGAGAAAATAACGCCGAACAAAGCGCTGATTAGGCCGATAACCAACAGCAGAAGCCCCCACCACCAGATCTGAGCGTAGAGCAGATCGAAACTGACGCGTAGCAGGCCGTAGATGGCGGTTTTTAGCATGACGCCGCTCATCATCGCGGAAATCGGCGAGGGCGCGGCGGGGTGCGCTTCGGGGAGCCAAACATGCAGCGGCAAAATACCGGCCTTGGCACCGAACCCAAACAGCGCCAGCAGAAAGGCGATAGTCGGCAAGCTGCCAAGGGTCGAAAATTTTCGCATGGCGTCGAAGGTATAGTCACCGGCACTCCCGGCCATTACGCCGAAAGAGAGCAGGATGCCGATGGCTCCAATGTGCGCCACCAGCAGGTAAAGATAGCCCGCCCGACGGATTTCTGCATGATGATGTTCTGAGGTCACCAAGAAATACGAACTAAGCGCCATCGACTCCCAGGCCACCATAAAGGCATAGCCGTCGTCGGCCAGCATGACGAAACACATGCTGGCTAAGAACACATGGAAAAGCAGACATTGCAAGCCAGGCGCCGGCCCCTCGTTGCGGCGCAAATAGCCCGCTGTATAAATTGAAATACCGGCGGAAGTGGCACCAAGCAAAAAGAGAAAGAAGGCCGAAAGCGCATCGAGGCGCAGATGAAACGGTGCGCCGGGCAGGCCGAGCGGCAGAGTACGTACTTGCATTCCACCCCCCATGCTGGACAGTGCGAGCAGCGCAAGCAGAACACCGAGCGCCGCGCCGAGCGGGAAAAGTACGCGGGTGATGAGACTAAAACGGTTCGAGAAAACAGCCCCAGTCAACCCAATCACCAACCAGCTTGAAGCGGTGATTAAAATCCCGTCGAGTAGGCTGATTTCAGACATGGTTGGTCGGGCGAATAAATAACTCGCGCATAATTTGCGCAGCGGCCCAGAGCATCAGCAGAAGCCCGGCGAGGGTGAGAATCACGGCTTCAGCGGTACTGGTCGGAAACCCCTCAACGAGCAGCGCTTGTTTGCGCACGAGCCACAATGCTCCTGTGGCAAACGCCAACATTCCGGCCACGTCGAACGCCGCGTAGAACAGAATTTTCAAGGTCAATTGTGGTCGCTGGATTTTTTGCATAGCGGGATTATTTTACGCGCTTCTTTTAGTTTGTGATTTTCCTACGTTACTTGACTCGCATTCCCGGCTGCGCTCCGGCGTCAGGCGTCAGCAAGAAAATACCGGGGGTTTGGCCTTCGGTGTCTGAACCCGCGAGAACCATGCCTTCGCTCAGGCCGAATTTCATTTTGCGCGGGGCTAGATTGGCAACCATGACCGTCATGCGGCCGATGAGTAGCGCCGGATCGTAGGCCGATTTGATGCCGGCAAACACTTGGCGCGGTCGCATTTGTCCATTTTCTGTTTCGCCGATGTCTAGCGACAGACGAATCAGCTTTTCGGCGCCTTCGACATGACCGGCGTCGACAATGCGGGCAATGCGCAGATCGACTTTCATGAAGTCGTCGATGTTGATGAGATTATTTTCGGCGGCGACTACAGAGGGAGCCGGTGTGGCTTGGGTTGCCGCCGGGGCTGGCGCTTCGCTTGGGGTCAGCGAGGTTTTGTTGGCTTCGACGAGTGCGGTGATCAGTTTGGGGTCAATGCGTGTCATCAGGTGGCTGTAGTTTTTGATGGTGTGGCCGACGGGCAGCGGCGTTGCCACGTCGCCCCAGGTCAGTGGGGCAATGCCGAGAAAATCTTCAACGGCTTCGGCGACTTTGGGTAGTACCGGTTTCAGATAAAGCGTCAGCAGACGAAAGGCTTCGATGGCCTCCGAACAGGCCGCTTGCAACTCGGTCTCTTTGCCGTTTTGTTTGGCCAGTTCCCAGGGTTTGCGGTCGTTAACCACGACATTGGCGGCGTCGGCTAAGGCCATGATTTCGCGCAGGGCGCGGCCAAATTCGCGTTGTTCGTAGGCTTCGGCAATGCGAGATGCGGCCTCGCGCAAGGGCTTGATCCAAGCGGCGTCAGTAGCGGCTAACTGGCCGTCGAATTTTTTGCCAATGAAGCCAGCGCAG
>CAIWVX010000179.1 GCA_903916205.1 uncultured beta proteobacterium | reverse complement strand
GACCTCTGACAGGAGAGGTGCGCCCGGCATGAGCCGGACAGGGGGAATACCCCGCCTGCCAGCTCATAAACGGCCATTTATCCGATGAAAAATCGATTTTGTTCAAAATTGCGTCTCAATTTGCCTTTGCTGACTAAACTTGCGGCGGCTTGTTCGGCGCTTCCTTAGTTTCTGTCATCGTTATCTACTTGGATTTGCTACATGCGTACAGAGGTTCCTCGACTCGCTTTTATCGACGCATTAAAAGCCATCGCTTCGCAACTCGTGGTGCTGCATCATCTGGCACTCTACGGGCCGATGTCCGATGTGGCCCGCCAACTTGCCCCCTCGTTGTTGGGCTGGCTGACTCACGAAGCCCGCGTCGCCGTCCAGATTTTTCTCGTTATTGGGGGCTTCTTGGCCGCAAAAGCACTGGCCCCTTGTGGGCAATTAGTGACGCCAACGCCACTGTCTCTACTCAAAAAACGCTACTTCAAGCTTGTTATTCCCTACCTCGCCGCCGTGCTATTAAGCATTTTATGCGCGGCTATCGCACGTAATCTGATCGAACATGATTCCATCCCCAATGCGCCGACGCTATGGCAATTGATGGCGCACATCGCTTTATTGCAAAGCCTTCTCGACTTTGATTCGTTATCCGCCGGAGTTTGGTACATTGCCATTGATTTCCAACTTTTTGGCTTGATGCTCGGATTGCTGTGGTTGGCACGTTGGCTAGGAAAATCGTCGAGTGCGATTTTCATTCTCGGCGTGCTCTTGGTTAGCGGGGTGATCTTAGCTTCCTTGTTCCACTTCAATCGCCATGCCGGTTGGGATAGTTGGGCCGTGTATTTTTTTGGTTCCTACGGTCTTGGTGCGCTCACTTACTGGGCCACCGAAGCTGAGCGCAAGCCCGATGGGTTGCTGCTTATCACGGCGGTGGTGATCGCCGCATTGATTATCGATTTTCGCTCTCGTATTGCCTTGGCGCTGCTTACCGCGCTGATACTCGGCATTTCACGACGCTGGGGATTCCTCGAAAACCGTCCGCAAGGTGCGCTACTGGCCTATCTGGGTAAAATTTCTTATTCGGTGTTTTTGGTGCATTTTTCTGTGGTCATTCTCTTCAACGCGGTGTTCTCTCACCTTTCACCGGAGAACCCGGTCGTCAATGCTTTGGGAATTGTCCTCGCCTGGGCCGCCAGCATTGCTGCCGGGGCGCTGTTCTTTCGCCAAATCGAAAGCCGTGTCAGTCAATGGCAAACAGTGCTTAACATTCAGGCCCATCGGCTGCTTGAACGCGTAGCCCTAGTGTTTAAAGCCAAGTAATTGCACTCTATCGAGCGGAGAAGGCCACGCCGCTTTTTTCAGCGCCGCTTTAATGTAAAGCGCTAGTCTGAGTCACTCTTTGAGCCAGCGAGCCGCATCCATAGCAAAATAAGTCAGGATACCGTCGGCTCCCGCTCGTTTGAAGGCCAGCAAACTTTCAAGCACGCAGGCTTTTTCGTCCAACCAGCCATTTTGCGCCGCCGCTTTGAGCATGGCGTATTCGCCGCTCACTTGGTAGGCATAGGTCGGCACCTTAAACTCGTCTTTGACCCGCCGGACAATGTCCAGATAAGGCATTCCTGGCTTGATCATCACCATATCAGCGCCCTCGGCAATATCGAGGGCCACTTCACGCAGGGCTTCATCACTATTTGCAGGATCCATCTGGTAGGTGTTTTTATTGCCCTTGCCCAAGGTGCCGGAGGAGCCGACTGCATCGCGGAATGGGCCGTAAAAGCTTGAGGCGTATTTGGCCGAATACGCCAAAATCCGCGTGTGAATCCAATTCGCAGCATCCAATCCAGCGCGGATACGCGCTACTCGTCCATCCATCATGTCTGACGGAGCCACCACGTCGGCACCGGCTTGCGCATGAGTAAGCGCCTGCTTTGTCAACGCCTCGAGGGTTTCATCATTAAGCACATAGTTCTGCGTGTCGCCCACCGCAATCAAACCATCTTGGCCGTGGCTGGTATAGGGATCAAGCGCAATGTCGGTAATTATCCCTAACTCGGGAAACTCTTTTTTCAATGCGGAAACCACGCGCGGAATAAGCCCTTCAGGATTCCAAGCTTCCTCAGCCGCCGCCGTTTTGAACTTCGCGTCAATCACCGGAAACAAGGCCAGCGCGGGAATGCCGAGCCCAAGTGCTTGCTCTGCGGTGCGCAATAAATAATCAAGGCTTTGACGTTCGACCCCCGGCATTGAAAGTACGGGTTCGACGCGATTCAGACCATCAAGCACAAACACCGGATAGATTAAATCAGCGGAAGTAAGCACCGACTCACGCATCAGGCGACGGGAAAAATCATCGCGACGCATACGTCGCATACGAGTTCCGGGGAAATTAACACTGACACTCATAGATAGTCTGCCTTCTTTCTTATAACACAGATAATTTCATCACAAAAATATAGCTTCGGGAACTAAGCGCGTTGCAACCCGTCGTAATTAACGGATGGCTCACACCATCCCCCGTTTCATCTCCCTGAACGGGTGCCTTACATTGATGTAGGGCGTTTTTCTCCCCGGCATTTTCTTATGCCGGGGCTTTTTTATTCCCTGAAGTCTTGGTTACCGGTTTTATTGATCGCGCACTCCAGCCTATCGCCTTGCGATTTTTTGGGCGGGGCACTTTCTCGGTGCGCAAGCCGACAGGTGGGGGCGTCTCTTCTTTGATCGACATATCCATCCAACCGCCTAACACCGCCTCAGCCTCAGCCACGCCAATTGTTTTTAAGCTTGAAAACAACTGAAGCGTAGTGTTTTCACTAATTTGCGCCAAAACGGCTTGCACTTCGCGCAGAGCTAACGCTTGTTCCTGACGGGTTAATTTGTCTGCTTTTGAAAGTAGGACATGAATCGGCTTACCGGTTTGGGCAAACCAGGCCAGCATCTGTAAATCCAGTTCAGTCAATGGATGGCGGCTATCCATGATCAACACCAATCCAACCAAGGGCGGACGAAAACGTAAATACGGCGCGAGCAGACCTTCCCATTGCGAACGTATTTCTTCAGGAGCCTTGGCAAAACCGTAGCCGGGCAAGTCAACGAGATACTTTCCCGCTTCAAGTGAGAAATAGTTGAGATGTTGAGTCCGGCCCGGTGTTTTTGAAACAAAAGCTAAGCGCGTGTGATTCGCCAGCGTATTGATTGCCGAAGACTTGCCCGCATTCGAGCGCCCGGCAAAAGCTACTTCACGCTGTGAGTCAGGCGGCAAATCGCGCAAGTGGGCGACGGTGGTATGAAAAATCGCCTTTTGGAATAGTGACATTTTAAGAACCGTTGAGATTGAAGGCTTACACCTAAAAGTGCTATAGAATATCAGGTTTAGAAGCTTGCTTCTGTGAACCCGAACTCATCAACAGGAGTTTCACCATGATTCGTACCATGACCTTCGCGCTATTAAGCGCCGTCTGCCTTTCTGCCTTTGCTGCTGGAGAAACCAACATCAAAGCAGAGCTGCTTAAGGCCAAAAAAACCGCTGAAACCGTCTGTGTGGCTTGCCACAATGTGGATGGCAATAGCGTGCTCCCGGTCAATCCTATTTTGGCAGGGCAAGGTTCCGACTATCTCTATAAACAATTGATGGAATTTAAATCCGTCGATGGTAAACCTGCGGTGCGCAACAATCCGATTATGGGCGGCATGACGGCGGCGCTGAGTCCTGCGGATATGAAGGGTCTTGCCCTCTATTTCTCACAGCAAAAACAAAAGCCCGCTGCTTCTACTGACGCCAATTTGGTGGCCACCGGACAGCAACTCTGGCGCAAGGGTGATTTCGAGCGGGGTATCCCGGCTTGCGCTGGCTGCCACGGGCCTAACGGTGCCGGTCTTCCGGCACAATATCCACGCATCTCCGGGCAACATGCCGAATATACCGAAACACAATTGAAGAACTTCCGTAGCGAAGAGCGTTCCAACGACCCCGAGAAAGTCATGCGAACCATTGCCGAAAAACTCTCTGACAAGCAGATCAAAGCCGTTGCTGACTTAATCGCCGGGTTGCGCTGAAGTCAAATCCGCTAAAGTCAAACTCATTGGGCGTAGTTGGTCATCTGGCCCATTAATACAGGAAGGATTTTCATGAAAACCCTAAAGCAGCTTATTGAAGGCAAAACCAGAAAATTAGCTTTCGTTACACCCGAGCAAACGGTCTTGCAAGCGCTTCAAATCATGGCCGAATATGATGTTGGTGCGCTCGTAGTTCTTGATGGCGACCGTTTGGCTGGTATTTTTTCTGAACGTGATTATGCGCGCAAGATCATCCTGCATGACCGCGCCTCAAAAAGCACCCCGGTCAGTGAAATCATGTCCAGCAAAGTCTTCTGCGTCACTCTGGAAAGAACCGTCGAAGAATGTATGGCGATCATGACCGAAAAACATTTCCGTCATCTACCGGTTATCGACGAGAATAAAAAAGTCCTTGGAATCATTTCCATCGGCGATGTCGTCAAGGAAATGATCAGTCAACAGAAATTTATCATTGGTCAGCTTGCAAATTATATTTCTGGCTGATCGTGTGGATTGATAGCCCCTGCCACTAACTGAGTTGAGTTATTACGCCTAAACAAGCACATCCCAAACGATAGGTGAGCCTCGTGGTATCGGGCATCGGGCTTTTCTGCCGAGGCATAAATCGAGCGTCTGAACCCCTAGATTTTTTCTTCCGCAGGCGTGCAGCTATAGCTGATCTTGCCGATAGCCTGCTAGGCCCGTTTGAATTCAACGACCAGCGCATTTATTTCGGAAGGCTCAAGCGAGAAATTGGCGATGGCGGCACCGATACACGCGGGGAGATCGGACAAGCCAATTTCACAGCCGAACAACTCGCACAGGTGTACTGAAAAACGCTTCATCACTGTCTTCGCTCGTTTATTCAACCACTCATCGCCTAGGCCTGATCAGCAAATTCTTCATTTATCCAATGCGTCAATTTTTTTGACAAAGTGCGCACCAAAAAACAAAAGCAGATGCCTATTTCATAAAGCTCACAAGTGATTGTTTTAAATTGTTTAAAAATAAATAATATTCCCGAAGTCATGCTTATGAGTTATGTTATTTGCGTTGTGTATCACGAAATGGGTTAAGCGGGCATTTAGTTATTGAATAATTTGCCGATAGAACTCTTATTCCAGATTCCCGGCGTAGGGTATGAAACACAAAGCGTTGCGCCCGTAGTTGATTGAGTCATATCAAATGAAAATTCGTATTGGCAAGCATACGTTAGGACCTGGTTACCCGATCTTTGTTGTGGCTGAAATGTCGGGGAATCACGGTGGTTCGCTTGATCGAGCAATTGAAATTGTGCGTTCCGCCAAGAGGGCAGGTGCAGATGCGATCAAGCTTCAAACCTATACTGCGGATACAATTACGTATAAGTCTGATGGCGATGGCTTTCGCATTCCTGATGCTTCACCTTGGTCGAAATATGCTTCGTTGTGGGATTTGTACAATAAAGCGCATACCCCGTGGGCCTGGCATGAAGCGATTTTTGCCGAGGCTAGGCACCTGGGTTTGGAGGTATTTTCAAGTCCATTTGATGCCTCTGCCGTGGCATTGCTGGAGAAGCTTGATTCGTCAGCGTACAAAATCGCTTCTCCCGAAATTACGGATATTCCGTTGCTGGAATGTGTGGCAATCTTAAATTGGGATGTCAGCTCTAAGGAATTTACCAATAAATTCAAAGCCGAATACGGGATTTTACCGGCCAAGGGTGCTAATCG
>CAIWVX010000178.1 GCA_903916205.1 uncultured beta proteobacterium | reverse complement strand
AGCACTAAATTTCCAGTCAAACCCTGCAAGCCTGCCGAAAGGCCACCGCTCAAATCGGTGCGCTTACTCGACCAGGTTCGCGAGCGTATTCGTTACAAGCATTACAGTGTACGCACCGCGAAACAAGTAAAAGAGGCTAGGGTGAGTTTTCAACAAAAATAAACCAAGCTCAATTAATTCTACCTTGCCCACCGCCTTGCCTGAGTCCGTCAGGCGGCGGCAATGCTCTTCTCTATGGCGTCAGAAACCCAAGCGTTAAGGCTCTTTCCGTGCGTCTCAGCCACCATTGCAGCGCGGGCGTGTAACTCCGGCGCCAGCCGTAGGCGAAACTGGCCAGAGTAAGGATGGTTTGGCTCGCGGCCAAGTTTTTTGCAGGTTTCCAGATAATCATCCACGGCTTCTTCAAAGGCCGCACGCAGTTCGGCGACACTCTCGCCGTGAAAGCCGATCACGTCACGAATGCCAGCGACGTGGCCAATAAAGCAAGCCTCTTCCTCGCTGTAGTCGACACGGGCGGCAAATCCTTTATGGGTCATCGTGTTCATGGCTTCACGCCTAAATTCTCCAAATACAACCTAACGTCGCGCACCTGATAGGGCTTGGCTTCCTTGGTCGGATGCGGACGATGAAATGCGGCGATGCTCCCCTCTTTCTCAAACCGCACCCGCGAACCGTTGCCCTCAATGACGCGACAACCAACAGCGACCAGCAGTGCCTCAATACGCCGCCACTCAAGCGATTTGGAAACCGGCTCTGCAAAAACAGCTTCCAGCGTTTTTCGGTGGGTGGCATTCATGTATAAATGGTATCACTAAATGGAACCCTATCAAGCCATTTTTCCTACAAAGCCTTTTGCTCGTTCCTACGGGTTGAAGTGCTCCCTGAATTTTAATGAAAACCATCGACATAGCGTTTTCGTGAGGCGACGGTAAGTCTTTGTTTTTATAAAAGACGACCTCCCTGATCAATTACAGATTTACGTAAAATCAATACCTTAGACCATCATTCGGCCAGCAAAAATTACAAAGCCCTTCAAGGAGGCCCGTATCGGCTGGGGCGGTTAGGACAATCCGCTTAATACCCAGTTCAGCGGCAAAATGAGCGATGCGCTGATGCGGTACAAAGAGCGGTAAAGCCCGCCATCGCTCGACTGCTTCAGGATCGAGAAGCGCCCACAGGTTGCGTAAACTTTCGCTGGACGAAATGATTAAGGCATCAAGGGGCGTGTTGTGCAGTTGCGCCAGAATACGCGCGGCATCCGCCGGTGCTGAACGTTGATAACAGGTGACTCGATCCACCGTCGCCCCACGCTTGATCAAGGTTTCGGCCAGTAGCTCTCGACCGCCGTTGCCGCGCAGAATTAGCACTTTTTTTCCGCCGACATTGGTCGTTTGCAATTCGGGTAAATCGAGCAAGGCCTCGCTCTCAAAACGTGTACTCGGCGTGATGACATGAGTCACGCCATAGGCGGCCAATTGGGTCGCCGTACTCTGACCGATCGCCGCCGCACGCACCGACAACGGCCATGCACTCTGGGCGGTGATCACCGGCAGACTGAAGTCGACTGCATTGGGACTGATAAAAATAACCAACGCGTAATCGTCAAGGCGTGTAATGGCTTGCTGCAAGGGCGTGGTATCCGCCGCCGGTGAAATTTCAAGCAGGGGTAAGCGCACCACCTCGCCGCCTTGTGCCGCAATCCCCTCCGCCAGTCGCGTCGCTTGCGCCGTCGGGCGGGTTAGCACAATACGACGACCTAAGAGTTTGTTCATGCGCCGTTGGCCAGCGTCGCCAGAATGGCGTCGGCCCCTTGCTCGCGCAACTGTTTGGCAAGCTGTAAGCCGATTAATTCGGCATTCTCTGGCGCACCGCGCAATTCACCGCGCAGCATTTTTTTGCCATCCGGGCTGGCGACAAAACCACGCAACCAAAGCGTTGCGCCTTGTGGGCTTTCTTCCAGCACTGCATAGCCACCTAACGGCAGTTGGCAACTGCCGCCAAGCGCCCGCGAAAAAGCCCGTTCGGCACATACACAATGTGTGGTTTCCCAATCAATCAGCGGCGCAATCCAGGTGGCCATATCGCTACGCGTGTTCAAAATTTCGATCCCCAGAGCGCCTTGTCCTGGCGCGGGCAGCGACTGCTCAGGCGTTAGCAGGGTACGAATACGCGCCTTTAGGCCGAGCCGAATCAGACCGGCGGCGGCTAAAATAATCGCGTCGTATTTTCCTGCATCGAGCTTGTGCAAACGGGTATCGAGATTGCCGCGCAACGCTTCAATTTTGAGCTGCGGATAGTGTGTCCGCAAAATTGCTTCTCGACGCAAACTGGAGGTTCCCACCACGGCTCCCGCCGGTAAGGACTCAAGGTTGGCGTAGTGGTTTGAAACGAAGGCATCACGCGGATTTTCACGCGCCGTAATCGCCGTCAGCGAAAAGCCTTCCGGCATGGTCATCGGCACATCTTTGAGCGAATGCACCGCAAGATCGGCGCGCCCTTCTTCCATCGCGATTTCGAGTTCCTTGATGAACAACCCTTTGCCGCCAATCTGCGACAGCGGTCGATCAAGAATCTGATCGCCACGGGTTGTCATGCCGAGAATGTCGATCACACTTTGCGGATACAAAGCCGACAGCCGCGACTGAATATGCAAAGCTTGCCACATGGCTAAACGCGATTCACGCGAGGCGATAACGAGACGTGACGGGGCAGTAGGACGATTGAGCAAGGGCGCTCCTTGGAAACTTAAAACAGGGGAGGATAAAACCGTACAAAAACGATCACGATTTTATCATGCGCCTCGGCTAGGCCGGGCTGGCTTTGCGCAGCCGACCCAAACCAACACCCACCGCAGAGGCGCAGAGACGCAGAGGGTCGCAGAGAAGTGCATAAACACCAGAAATCTGATTTCAGGATGGTCTTCCCCCACAGGTACAGGTTTTCTCTGCGTTTTCTCTGTGCCTCTGCGCCTCTGTGGTGGATTTTGACGTTTGGTGCGGAATGGCAAAACGAGGGTCTTTTCCCACAGGTGTAGGTTTTCTCTGTGCCTCTGCGCCTCTGTGGTGGATTTTGACCTTTGATACGGAATTACAAAAAAACGGCGTACGCTACCCATGCCAGCCGACCCGGTCAAAAAATTAGGCTAAAGCACGTCACTCCAGCCGCCGAAACCACCTGAACTTTTCCGCCATGTGCCTCGACGATGGATTTGACAATCGCCAGCCCGAGGCCGGAATGAATGCCCTCGCCGCTACGTGACGGATCGGCGCGATAAAAGCGGTCGAACAGGCGCGGGAGATGATCTGCCGGGATGGTTTCGCCGCTGTTTGCTACCTCAATCGCCAGCGCCCCGCCGGACTGAGCGCGAACCGCCACACTGACGCGACCACCCGGCGGCGCATGGCGAATGGCATTGGACAGCAGGTTGCTGATGGCCCGCCGGATCATCAGTGGGTCGCCGTTGAGAGTGCCGTTCCCGGAGCATTCCAGCGTCACGCTTTTTTCATCGGCGAGCAATTGATGGAAGTCGGCTAGTGCGCCGATCAGCGGAGCCAGATCAAGGCTTTCCTGCGAAGGAATAAGCTGCCCTTCGTCGGCTTTGGCGATGAATAGCATGTCGGCGATCATGCGCGAGAGGCGTTCGAATTCCTCGACATTGGACGCCAGCACCTCGCGGTAATCCTCGGCGCTACGCGAGCGGGTGAGGGTCACTTGCGTTTGCGTCAGCAGATTACTCACCGGGGTGCGGAATTCGTGGGCCAGGTCGGAGGAAAAATCAGAAAGCCGCCGGAAGGATTCTTCCAGCCGCGACAGCATGGCGTTGAGCGTTTGCGCTAAATCGGCCAGTTCAACCGGAACATCATCGACCGCCAGTCGCGCATCGAGCCGTTGCGCAGTGATTCCGGCGGCTTTGCGCTGCATGGCCTGTAAGGGCGAGAGACCACGGCGTACCGCCAGCCAGCCGAGAAAGCCAGACAACATGGCGGCCAGCACCACGAACAACCACAGCGTCGTGCGGAAGGAATCCATGAACTGCTCGTGGTGCGTAATGTCGGTTGCCACGCCGACAATGGCCGGCGCGGCGTGGACTATCCCGGTTGGCAGTTGCACGGCGATACCTCGGTAAGGCTTATTTTGCGCGGTTCTCCAGACCCTTGGCGGCGAGATGGCGGTGCTTATTGGCTTAGCCAGTAGGTCGTGGGGGAAGTCCGCGCCAGTGCTGGCAAACAGGGTTTCGCCACTTGGCGCAAGCACCACGACGGCCAGCCCAGAATTGCCGGCTAACAGGTCATCGAGTTGCTGTGGAATCGCCATGAGATCAGCGGTTGAAGTCACTCGCATCAGCGCTTGCCGCGTCAGTGCCAGTTTGTCGTGCATGAGGGCTAGATCCTGCTCGACAAAATGCTGCTCGACGGCATGACCAATCAAGGCACCAAGCAGCAATAGCACGACCGTTGACGCCGCCGCAAAGAGCCCCGTTAAACGTTGGGTAATCGAAGTTCGGCCAGTCATTGGCCCCCCGAATCCTGAGCGCCGTCTTCCAGCACGTAACCCATGCCACGCACCGTGCGAATGAGTTTCAGTGGAAACTCGTCGTCAATCTTGGCGCGCAATCGGCGCACCGCCACTTCCACGACATTGGTATCGCTGTCAAAATTCATGTCCCACACCTGCGCGGCGATCAAGGAACGTGGCAGGACTTCGCCTTGACGTCGAAGTAATAGCTCAAGAAGCGCGAATTCCTTGGCGGTCAGGTCAATGCGCTGGCTTCCACGAGTGACCCGCCGACGCAATAGATCAAGCTCCAGATCAGCCGCTCGCAGCACGCTCATCGTCTCGGCGTCCTTGCTTTTTCCGCGCCGTAATAAAGTGCGTACCCGAGCCAGTAACTCGGCAAAGGCAAACGGTTTGACGAGGTAATCGTCGGCACCGAGTTCCAGACCACGCACCCGGTCATCAATCTCATCGCGTGCCGTCAGAAATAGCACCGGCAAGGGTTTACCCGCCGCCCGCAAGCCGCGCAAAATGCTCCAGCCATCCATCACGGGCAACATCACATCGAGAATCGCCAGATCGTAATCCCCAGTCAGCGCCTCATGCAGGCCATCGCGGCCATCACGCACTAGGTCCACCAGGTATCCCGCCTCCTGCAAACCTTGTCGCAGGTAGTTGCCTGTTTTCAGTTCGTCCTCGACGACCAGTATCTTCAATCGCTCTCTCCTATCCGCAGATTACAAAAATGTAATCTGCGCGTCAGCGTTCTGTCGACTTTGATGGATTAGAGTAACTCAAACGCAGAACCCCGTCTTTCCCCACAGGAGAATTTCATGACTCTACGCTCGACCGCCACCCTGATTGCCCTGCTCGGTTT
>CAIWVX010000177.1 GCA_903916205.1 uncultured beta proteobacterium | reverse complement strand
GCATGGGTGTTAAAGATCGCCACCGAGGCGATTGATTTATTCAGTGCGATCCGGGCGAGGAGCTTCATGCTGGCCCAAGCCATGTCTCCGTAAACAGCGGGGAACCGCTCGGCAACAACAAGGCGCACCCCGGTGCGCTTAAGTGGGTTCGTGCAAAATTTGCCGAATTACCCGAATGCCATGCAAACAACCGTATCGGTGTCGACTCGACGACTCGGCAACCTCTCGTTCCTTTGGTTTCCGCATCAAAAATGTAAAAAAATATCGTCCGATAGGCTGGGAGAATTTCAATCGCGGAATTTGGGGTAAGCGCCTACCGCGAAAAACCACTCGGTTTTCTATAAGATTCGTGCAATTGACCTGCCGTAAATCCGGCACTGGAGGTAAAACGAAGCTGGGTTGGGATAGAATTGTCCATGAGCAGTCTCGTTTAGGCTTCTTACGAAGCGTCATTTGAGGAAAACCAATTGTATCAAATGGTTAAACGATATTCGCTCACTTTTGTGAGAAATTCGGGCTAAGAAAATGCTCGATCTGTGCAATTTCGTAGTCAGTCGTACTTCAATCATGTTGATTACCCTCGTTGCAATGATCAACCCATACCTCAATTCTTTCGTAATTTCTTTCATTCATTCAGGCCTATACCTCATTGGACAAGGCTGAAACTTGTGATGTACACGTAAGCCTGTATCATTCAAATCTTTGTTTACGTTCACCATGTTGATTTACCCTCAATTCGATCCTGTTGCGATCAAACTTGGTCCGCTGTCGATTCATTGGTATGGACTAATGTATCTGGTGGCTTTTTTCCAGTTCTGGTGGTTAGGTAAGCGTCGTATTGAGACGCATCCCAAGTTTAGGCAAGCGGGCTGGCATGTAGAGCAGCTTGACGATCTGCTTTTTTACGGAGTGCTTGGCGTTATTTTGGGCGGACGTCTGGGGCAAGTACTGTTTTATGAACCGGGCTACTATTTCAGCCATCCGCTTGACGTCTTTGCCGTGTGGAAGGGCGGCATGTCCTTCCACGGAGGGTTTATCGGAGTGTTGGTGGCGATGTGGCTTTATGCCCGCAAGACGCGTCGAATCTGGCTTGACCTGACCGATTTCATCGCGCCGCTGGTGCCTCTTGGATTGGCTAGCGGGCGCATCGGTAATTTTATCAACGGGGAATTATGGGGGCGGGTGTGTGATTCCGATTTGCCTTGGGCGATGGTTTTTCCTCATGTTGACCCTTTGCCTCGCCACCCTTCCCAGCTCTATCAGGCTGGAATGGAAGGCGTTTTATTGTTTTTTGCCCTATGGATTTTCTCCTCACGCTCGCGTCCGCGCGGCGCAGTTTCAGGTTTTTTTCTGGTGGGCTACGGCAGTTTCCGTTTTCTGGCTGAATATTTTCGTACGCCCGATGCCGGTATCTTCGGCCTCTCAGAAGTAATCAGCATGGGCCAATGGCTCTCTCTACCGATGATTCTTCTCGGGATAGTGATGCTGGGCTTGGCCTACCGACGGCATGAATAATTCAATGGCAAACACATCACTGTCCGCGACGTTATCACTACGCCCAATCCGTTTATGATCTACCTATCAAATAGTTTGGATAAACCATGAACCAAGTCTGTTTTCCCTCAACGCCGGAGTTGACCGGAACCGATAGTGAGTTAAAGCGAGCTGAGATTCTGGCCTATTTTCACGCGAGTTTTGATCGCTATGAGCAATTATTCGAAGTCCTGAATTGCGATGAGGCGTACTACATCAAGCCAATTGCGTTGCGCCATCCGTTGATTTTTTATTTCGGCCATACCGCGACTTTTTTCATCAACAAGCTGTTACTTGCTGGCCTGATTGATCAGCGTCTTAATCCGCGATTTGAATCGATGTTCGCGGTTGGCGTCGATGAAATGAGCTGGGACGATCTTAATGAAGCGCGTTATGACTGGCCGTCTGTCGAAGAGGTTAGGGCCTATCGTCAGCAGGTGCGTGTCACGGTTAGTCGCTTAATCGGCTCACTGCCTCTATCACTGCCGATCACTTGGGATCATCCTTGGTGGATCATCATGATGGGTATTGAACACGAACTTATCCATCTGGAAACCTCGTCAGTGCTGATCCGTCAGCATCAGCTGAAATACGTTTCGCCACATGCGGCTTGGGAGCCGTGTCGCTCGGCCGGGGTCGCGCCACAAAATGAGCTAATCGAAATTCCCGCAGCAACATTCCGTTTAGGTCGTGAGCGAGGCAACGGCCGTTATGGCTGGGATAACGAATTTGGCACGCATCTGGCCGAAACAGCGGATTTCAAGGCCAGCCGATATCTGGTGTCTAACCAAGAATTCCTTGCTTTTGTAGAGGCCGGAGGCTATGCCGATGATTCCTTGTGGGCTGAAGAAGGTCTGAACTGGAAGAACTTTGCTAAGGCTGAACACCCCAGCTTCTGGATCCGGAATAATACGTCACCGGATAGCCCTCACTGGCGACTACGCCTGATGCTTGAAGAAATACCTATGCCGTGGAACTGGCCGGTGGAAACCAATTACCACGAAGCCAAGGCATTTTGTCAATGGAAGGCCCGAGTCAGCGCCGCGCCGGTACGTCTGCCGAGCGAAGATGAATGGCAGGCGCTATGCGCTTTTGCCGGTGCGAGTCATTGTCCAGCCAACCTTCAGCTTGAGCACTATGCGTCATCGTGTCCGGTAGACCGCTTTGCACAGGGTGCATTTTTCGATGTGATCGGTAACGTCTGGCAGTGGACTGAGACACCGATTTATCCTTTTGACGGCTTTGAAGTTCACCCGATCTACGATGACTTCACCACGCCGACTTTTGATGCACGGCATAATTTATTTAAGGGTGGTTCGTGGGTATCCTGCGGCAACGAAGCGCTGCCTTTCTCGCGTTATGCCTTCCGTCGCCATTTTTTCCAACATGCTGGGTTCCGATATGTTTATGCAGAGGCACCAGTAACCCTCTCTTCGTCGCATTATGAAACCGACCGTTTAGTGTCTGAATACACCGAATTCCATTATGGCGATGAGTACTTCGGCGTAGCCAATTTCCCGCGTGCGCTGGCTCAATTGGCGATACAGGCGATGGGCGATAAACCGGCACTAAAGGCTCTGGATCTTGGCTGTGCGACAGGACGAGCCACGTTTGAACTGGCACGGCATTTCAAACGAGTTACCGGAATCGATTTTTCCGCCCGGTTTATTGGACAAGGTGTGCGTCTGGCCGAGCAGGGCAATGTGCGTTACACGCTGGTCGATGAAGGCGAGCTGGTCTCCTACAAAGAAAGAACGCTCACTGAGCTTGGACTCGATCCAATGGCGCAAAGGGTTGAATTTTTTCAGGGCGATGCATGCAACCTCAAGCCGATTTTTACGGGTTACGATTTGGTTTTTGCCGCCAATCTGATCGACCGTCTCTACAGCCCGGAAAAACTACTCCAATCAATCCATGAGCGCATCAATTCGGGAGGACTGTTATTAATCGCGTCGCCGTACACCTGGCTCCAGGAGCACACTCAGCGAGATAAATGGGTTGGTGGATTCAAGAAAGATGGCGAAAGTTTTACCACGTTGGATGGACTGAAATCTCTTCTTGAAGCGAATTTCCGTTTGCTAAGCGGCCCACTATCCGTCCCCTTTGTTATTCGTGAAACCAAGCGAAAATTCCAGCACACCCTTTCCGAAGTCAGCCTCTGGGAGCGCAGAGATCCTCTTGTTCATGATTAAACGACGCGAGCGCCACCCGGATTCAAGCACCCACTATGAAGCGCTTTCCGTTCATCGCAATGTGCACTGCGGGATCAAGACGCTGATCGCTATCGCCTTTGGAAAGTTTTTTACGTTATCACCAGAGCATTCATGCTGAACATCGGTTGTCACTTATCAACGTCCAAAGGTTTTATGGGCATGAGTCGGGATGCGCTTTCCATTGGCGCCAACACCTTCCAGTTTTTTACCCGTAACCCGCGTGGCGGCAGCGCCAAAGCGATTGACCCGGCTGACCTTGAGGCATTTATCAAACTCGCGGCAGAGCACCACTTTGCCACGTTGCTGGCCCACGCCTCGTATACGCTCAACCCCTGTTCGGCTGACGAAAAAACCCGAAATTTTGCTATGACCGCCATGCGGGACGATCTTGAGCGCATGGAGCGACTACCCGGCAACCTCTACAATTTTCATCCCGGCAGCCATGTCGGGCAGGGTGAAGCGGCCGCCATCGCAATGATTATCGTGCAACTCAACGCCTTACTTAAACCGCATCAGACCACCACCGTACTGCTGGAAACGATGGCCGGAAAAGGCAGCGAAGTGGGCCGGACCTTCGACGAACTGCGGCAAATACTCGACGCTGTCGAGCACAAAGAAAAAATGGGCGTCTGCCTCGATACTTGCCACATTCATGACGCTGGCTACGATATCGTCGGCAATTTAGACGGTGTGCTGAGCGAATTCGACACCATCATCGGCCTCGATAAACTGCGTGCCATCCATCTGAACGACAGCTTAAATCCACTAGGCAGCCGTAAAGATCGCCACGCCAAGATCGGACACGGTCAAATCGGATTGGAAGCCATCACCCGGATCATCAATCATCCTGCCTTGCGACACTTGCCCTTTCTACTCGAAACGCCTAACGAATTGCTTGGTCATGCAGAAGAAATTGCACTACTGCACGGGGTTTATCAGGGTTGATTCTGCGGGCCAAACAAAACGGGCATCCTGAATGACTAAAGCCGTGTGAGTCAATGTTTATGCGGGCTTATTTTCTGCGGATCGCCTACGATCTTTGAAATCAATCCTCCAACAAACTACGCAGCATCCAAGCAGTTTTCTCGTGGATTTCTAGGCGCTGGGTCAGCAAATCAGCCGTCGGCTGGTCGTTAGCCTCACTGGCCAAAGCAAACAGCTTGCGCGCCGTCCGCGCCGTAGCTTCCTGTGCGGCGACCAGATGCCTGACCATTTCTAGTGCCTTGGGCACGCCATCGACTTCCTTGATCGAAGCGAGTTTGACAAATTCCTTGTAGGTTCCGGGGGCGGGATGACCGAGCGCACGAATCCGTTCCGCGATGATGTCCAGAGCATTCCACTGTTCGGTGTATTGCCCCATGAACATCGTGTGCAGATCGTTAAATTTTGGGCCGGTAACGTTCCAGTGGAAATTGTGGGTCATCAAATAGAGGGTGTAACTGTCGGCCAGCAATGTTGACAGGCCATGCGCTATTTTTTGGCGATCACTGTCACTGATGCCGATATTGATTGAAGTGGTCTTTGTTTTTTTAATACTCATGGTTGTTCTCCTTGGTAAAAACCAGATTTCAATCGTAGCCAAGATAAAGTTTAGGCCACGACACTTGCCGTATTGGGTCACTCTTTAGCCTATTTTATTTTCCGGGATACCCAATACCTTGGCAACACCTTTACCGTAAGCCAGATCAGCCTTCAGGCAGTTATTGATGTGGCGCAACTGAATCTCTTTCGGTGCCCGCCCACTGAATGTGTGGTGTTTTCAATTGAGATGACGCAGATACGGTTTCAAACGGTGATTCAAACGACTATAACCTCCCCGGTGCAGAACCGGGGAGGTTATCTTAATTACCCGTACAGATCAAAGCGATCTGCATTCATGACTTTTATCCAGGCCGCCACAAAGTCCTGTACAAATTTGGCTTTGTTGTCGTCCTGCGCGTAGAACTCGGCATAAGCACGTAACACCGAATTTGAACCAAAAACCAGATCAACACGGGTGGCAGTCCACTTGGAGGCACCCGTTTTGCGGTTAACGATGGCGTAGTTGTTATCGCCTGTAGGTTTCCAAATGTAGGCCATGTCAGTCAGGTTGATGAAGAAATCATTCGTCAACGCGCCAACATGATCGGTAAAAAGGCCATGCTGGGTGCCGCCAAAGTTGGTGCCAAGCACACGCATTCCACCCACCAACACCGTCATCTCGCGGGCTGTCAGTCTCATCAGTTGGGCACGGTCAAGCAGCAGTTCCTCTGCACTGACCACGTAATCTTTCTTTAGCCAGTTGCGGAAACCATCGGCCAAAGGCTCAAGCACCGCGAAGGAATCAACATCGGTTTGTTCTTGCTTAGCGTCCCCACGGCCAGGGGTGAACGGAACCGTCACCTCAACACCCGCCGCTTTAGCCGCGTGCTCAACGCCGATGTTGCCAGCCAGCACAATGATATCCGCGATGCTGACATTGGTTTCGACAGCGATCTTTTCGTAGATGGACAGCACCTTGGCGAGTCGAGCCGGTTCGTTGCCTTCCCAGTCTTTCTGGGGCGAAAGACGGATACGTGCGCCGTTGGCCCCGCCGCGCTTGTCCGAACCACGGAAGGTACGCGCGCTATCCCACGCCGTTGACACCATTTCGTTGATCGAAAGACCGGCTGCGACAATTTTCGTTTTGACGGTTTCGACGTCGAAGTCCTTGCGACCGGTAGGCACTGGGTCTTGCCAAAGAAGATCTTCCTGCGGAACATCGGGGCCGATGTAGCGCGACTTCGGGCCCATATCGCGGTGCGTGAGCTTGAACCAGGCTTGCGCGAAGACCTGCTCGAAATATGCGGGATCATCGCGAAAACGTTCAGCGATTTTGCGATATTCAGGATCGAACTTCATCGCCATGTCGGCATCCGTCATGATCGGTTTGCGGCGGATCGAGGGCTCCTCGACATCCACCGGCATATCCTCTTCCTTGATATTGACTGGTTCCCATTGGTGCGCACCGGCCGGCGACTTCTGTAGCCACCAGTCATAGCGAAGCAGTAAATCGAAGTAACCGCCCTTGCCGGTGTTCCATTTCATCGGATGTGTGGTCCATGCGCCTTCGATGCCGCTGGTCACCGTGTCGCGGCCAATGCCGCGTGTTGTATGGTTTTGCCAACCGAGTCCTTGTTCTTCAAGCTCTGCACCTTCGGGGGCCGGACCGAGGTTGGCCGCGCTGCCGTTACCGTGCGTCTTGCCGACCGTATGACCGCCGCCCGTGAGTGCTACCGTCTCTTCATCGTTCATCGCCATACGGGCGAAAGTCACACGCACATCGTGGGCTGTTTTGATCGGGTCGGGTTGGCCATCGACACCTTCGGGGTTAACATAAATCAAACCCATCATTACGGCGGCCAGCGGATTTTCCAGATCGCGCTCACCAGAGTAACGGCTGCCAGAGCGACCACTGGGGGCAAGCCATTCCTTCTCAGAACCCCAGTAGATATCCCTCTCAGGATGCCAGATGTCTTCACGACCGAAACCGTAGCCAAAGGTCTTGAGGCCCATCGACTCATAGGCCATGTTCCCCGCAAGTATGATGAGGTCAGCCCAACTGATTTTGTTGCCGTATTTTTTCTTGATCGGCCAGAGGAGACGACGTGCCTTATCGAGGTTGGTATTGTCTGGCCAAGAATTAAGCGGCGCAAAGCGCTGGTTGCCGGTGCCGCCACCGCCACGGCCATCGGCGATGCGGTAGGTACCTGCCGAATGCCACGCCATGCGGATCATCAGTCCGCCGTAATGTCCCCAATCGGCTGGCCACCAAACCTGGCTGTTGGTCATTAGTGCCTTGAGGTCATTTTTTAACGCTTGAACATCAAGCTTTTTGAGTTCTTCACGATAGTTAAAGCCAGCGCCCATTGGGTTGATCTTGCTGTCGTGCTGGTGCAGGATGTCCAGATTCAAAGCCTTGGGCCACCATTCCATAGCCTGTATGCTTACCGCAGTGGCTCCTCCGTGCATGACCGGACATTTACCCGAAGAACTTGCGTCTTTTTTTTCCATGCCTTACTCCTTTGCTAACGTTGTGAATAGAAATGACCCTAAACCCCAGTTGCGTGATAACCACCTCGTCGACTCGCCCGCTACATGTCCTGCTCAGTGGAAATGGATGCTTCCCCCAGCGAGTGGGTTCAAAAAATACGTTCGTTCAAGCTTATCGAGGGATAAGCGGATTTTTTCTTTATCAACTGAGTTTTATCGGTTTGTTGCCACATTCCGACTATAGGCTAAGGAGCTATATTTTTAAAATGAATAATATTTTTATATATAATCGGTTTTGTCGATAACTTATTGAGCCGACCATGACCGCCCTACCTTCACTCAAACAGTTGCAATACTTTGTTGCACTTTCCGAACAGATTAACTTTACGCGCGCCGCAGAAGCCTGTTTTGTGACGCAATCGACCTTGAGCGCTGGTTTGAAAGAACTGGAAAGCGTGCTCGGTACGCAACTGGTTGAGCGTAACCGGCAGTCTGTATTGATAACCCCGACTGGAATTGAAATTGCCAGGCGGGCTCGTAGCATTCTCGCGGCGACCAAGGATCTGATGGCGCTGGCGGGTGAGACACATGAGGCGATGAGCGGACACCTGCGACTCGGTATCATTCCGACCATCGCTCCTTTTCTGTTACCGCTGGCGCTGCCGATTTTGCGCGAGCGCTATCCTGCGTTAGATCTGGCACTGCGTGAAGACCTGACAGCCAATCTGCTCTTAAGGCTAGAAGACGGGCAACTCGATTTCGCCTTGATCGCGCTGCCTTACGCTACTGAGAATCTTCGGGTGGAAACGTTGTTTAACGATGACCTCTGGATCGTGGGACGAAAAGACGATCCTGAAATCAAGGCTAAAGCCGTTGTACCCACGCCTGCGCTGACCGATCGTCTGTTACTGCTGGAGGAAGGCCATTGTCTGCGCGATCACGCGTTATATGCCTGTGGCAAAAGCATTCACAATGGCACAAAACTGATTGAGGCGACCAGCCTACTGACTCTGATCCAGATGATCGAATCTGGGTTCGGAATCGGTCTGATACCTGAAATGGCCGTAAGAAGCGGGCTGACAGCCAGCTCTACACTGGTAGTGCGCCCGATGACCAAACCTAGCCCGATGCGCACCATCGCCCTCGTAGCGCGGCGCTCGACCTTTCGCCATGTTGAATTAAACGCGCTGGCCGAGGCCTTCCTGCAAGCGAATGTGATGGGGCGATAACTCACCACCACCCGCCTTAAAAACCAGCGTTAGTCGTCCCGGAACGCTTCTTCACGTTTTTTATTAAACGCGGGCAGACTGGCCACGATGATGGCTAATGCGCCAAGCGCCAGCATTGTCGCGCTGATCGGACGTTGGATGAAAACCATCGGATCGCCGCGTGAGAGCAGTAAGGCCCGACGCAGATACTCTTCCATCATGGGGCCGAGAATAAACGCCAATAGCATCGGCGCGGGTTCGCAGTCGAGCTTAACGAAAATATAACCAATCACCCCGAACAAAGCCATCATATAAACATCGAATTCGGTGTTGTTCAAACTAAATACGCCGATGCCGCAGAACACCAGAATGGCTGGATACAGGTATTGATAAGGCACGGTCACGAGCCGTACCCACATGCCAACGAGCGGCAGGTTAAGGATGACGAGAAAGAAGTTGCCGATCCACATGGAAACGATAATTCCCCAGAACAGGGCGGGTTGTTCGGTGATCACGGCCGGGCCGGGTTGAATGCCTTGAATGATCATGGCACCAATCATCAGCGCCATCACCGGGTTAGAAGGAATGCCAAGAGTGAGCATCGGAATGAATGAGGTTTGTGCTCCGGCATTATTGGCGGACTCCGGTGCGGCTACGCCTTCAATGGCCCCGTGGCCGAATTCTGTGGAATTTTTCGATACTTTCTTTTCAATCGCATAAGCGGCAAAAGCGCCAAGAATTGAACCGCTGCCAGGCAAAATACCGAGAATTGAGCCTATTGTGGTGCCGCGCAGGATAGGCGCTACCATGCGTTTCCAGTCCTCGCGGCTCGGCATCAGGTGAGTCACTTTACTCACCAGCAACGAACGATCATCTTCATTCTCAAGATTACGGACAATCTCGGCCAGACCAAACATGCCCATGGCGACGACCACGAAGCCAATTCCATCAGAGAGTTGTGGCAAGCCGAAGGTAAAACGCTGAGTCCCGGTATTCACGTCCGAACCCACCAGACCCAGAAGCAAGCCAAGAACTACCATCCCCGAGGCGTGCAATAAAGAACCCCGAGCCAAAACCAGTGAGGCCAACAAACCAAGAACCATCAATGAGAAGAACTCAGCCGGGCCGAACTTAAGCGCAATGTCAGCCAATGGCGGAGCAAACAGCGCCAGAACGACTGTCGCCACCGTCCCGGCGAAAAAAGAGGCAATAGCCGCTGTCGCCAGCGCCACGCCCGCTCGCCCTTTGCGTGCCATCTGGTAACCATCAAGCGCGGTAACGACCGACGCCGCTTCGCCTGGAACATTAACCAAAATCGATGTCGTTGATCCGCCGTATTGCGAACCGTAATAAATACCGGCCAGCATGATGAGCGACGAGACAGGCGGCAATGTGAACGTCACCGGCAACAACATGGCAATGGTCGCCGTCGGCCCAAGACCGGGCAAAACGCCGATCAACGTCCCGAGGAAAACACCTGCCAGGCAGTAAAGTAGATTGATGCCGGTTAACGCGACCGAAAAACCGAGTCCAATGTTATTAAGGAGTTCCATAGCACCTCAAAAAATCAAATAGAACACAACTTGCTTAGGCACAACCCCGTCATTCACCGAACCATGAACCCAGTATCGGCAACGGAATTCCCAGACCCACTCGGAAAATCAATATACAAAAAACAGTGACGGCAAGTGCCAGTGCCAGCGAGTAACGCCAACTGAAACGGGTGCTGGCATAGGCACTGATGAGGATCATCAGGGGTAAGGTAATCGCCATTCCGGCCCCACGAACAGCAAAGCCAAAGAGCAAGGTTGAAGCAAGGACTAGAAAAAGCCCTTTCAGGGCAAAACCACCTATCGGCGTGCCCGGTTTGATAAACGAACGAAT
>CAIWVX010000176.1 GCA_903916205.1 uncultured beta proteobacterium | reverse complement strand
CTGCGTCAGTCCCGGCAGGTTCTTTTCAAAATACTTAATCTGATCCTTAAACTGCAACATATAAAGCCGCAGAAGGCCCAAGGTATGGGCTTCACGGGCTTCGTCTAGGGTATCAAAGACGCCTAGCGAAACACTTTCGCCATCATCGACCAACCCCGGATACCCGAGCACTCTTTGCCCCGGATTGACTTCGACTTCCAGCAATTCGGGCAACTCGCCAAAACGCCAGTCGGTCATGCCGGAATATTCTGACGGCGTTTCGTGTAGTTCGGAGAACTCTTGCTTAGCCTTGCCGCCCCACTCGCCGCGCAGTTCGGTCAGGCTACGGCTCAGGCCGAGCTGCCGTTCGTTCTCATCGACCAGCTTGAAATTGAAACTGAAATGCGCAGGCAGTGCATCGGGGCGGAAAGCATCGGGGGTTATTTCCCAACCACGGGCATTTAGCCCGCGCGATTGCAAGATGAAGTGAATCAGCGCCGGCACCAGCGCCTTGTCCGAGGGGTGCACCTGCGCGACAAATTCAGCCGCGAAGTCGGGCACAGGCACCAGTTTCGAGCGAATTTTCTGCGGTAGGGTCTTAACCAGCTGGATGACTTTTTCCTTGAGCAAACCCGGCACCAGCCACTCGCAGCGCGCCGCCGGAATCGGGTTAAGCTGCGCCAGCGGCACCGTCATGGTCACGCCATCACGTGGGCTGCCCGGCTCAAAATGGTAAGTAAGCGCAAACTCCACGCCACCCAGTTTGATTTGATGCGGGAAGGCTTCGGTAGTGATCCCCGCCGCCTCGTGACGCATCAAGTCTTCGCGCTTGAGGTATAACAATTTGGCGTTTTTGCCACCATGCTCGCGCTCGGCCTCACGTCGCCAGAGATCAAACTCGGCCCCGTTGCTCAAGCCTTCGGGGATGATCTGATCGTAGAAAGCAAAAATCAGTTCGTCGTCAACCAGCACGTCCGGGCGGCGCGACTTATGTTCCAGCGTTTCGATGTCGAGCATCAATTGATGGTTGTGCGTAAAAAACGCCCAGCGCCGTGCATAGTCTTCAGCAATCTCGCCGCCCACTAGCCCTTGGCGAATGAAAATTTCACGCGCTTCCTGCGGATTCATCGGGCCAAAATTCACTCGTTTTTTTGGATTGACGACGATGCCGTACAGCGTCGAACGCTCAAAGGCCACTACCTGCATGGCCTTTTTTTCCCAATGCGGATCGAACCAGCTGCGCTTAATTAGGTGAGCGCCCACTTTCTCCAGCCAGTCCGGTTCGATGCGAGCCACGCAACGGGCGAAGAGCTTGCTGGTCTCGGTAATTTCGGCGGCGGCGATCCATTTGCCGGCCTTTTTGTTGAGCGCCGAACCCGGATGAATCAGAAATTTCATGCCACGCGCGCCGAGGTAGTGCGCCGAATCTTCTGACTTGCTGCCAATATTGCCTAGCAAACCGGCCAGCAAGGCCCGGTGAATTGCCTCGTAGGTCGCCGGAATCTGGTTTTCCTTCCATCCGTGCTCGGCGGCCAGACTATGCAATTGACTGTGAATATCGCGCCACTCACGCATACGCAGCGCCGACAGAAAATTTTCGTGGCAGGCCTGCACCAGCTTGCGTTGCGATTTTTGGTGATCAAGCTCGGCTTCGTACCAGTTCCAGAGCTTGAGCCAGGAAAGGAACTCCGATTTCTCGTCGGCAAATTTTTTGTGCGCCATATCGGCGCTGCCCTGGCGGTCCTGCGGCCGTTCGCGCGGATCTTGGACGGTGAGCGCGGCGGCGATCACCAGCATCTCTTTTAGACAAGCTTCGTCGCGGGCGGCGACAATCATCCGCGCCACACGCGGGTCGAGCGGCATTTTGGCCAATTCCTGCCCGACTGGGGTAAGTGCTCGCTCTTCAGTCACTGCGCCCAATTCAAGCAGTAGCTGATAGCCGTCACTAATGGCTTTGGGTGGCGGCGCTTCAATAAATGGAAAATCTTCAACGTCGCCGATGCGCAAGGCCTTCATGCGCAAAATGACCCCGGCCAGCGATGAACGCAGAATTTCGGGGTCGGCATACGGTGGCCGCAAACTGAATTCCTGCGCGTCGTACAGACGAATGCACACCCCCGCCGCCACTCGCCCGCAACGCCCGGAACGCTGATTGGCCGAGGCCTGAGCAATTTTTTCGACCTGCAACTGCTCGACCTTGTTGCGATAGGAGTAGCGTTTAACGCGGGCCAAACCGGAATCAACCACGTAACGGATACCGGGAACCGTGAGCGAGGTTTCGGCCACATTGGTGGCCAGAACGATGCGCCGCCCATTGTGCGGCTTGAAGATGCGCGACTGTTCTTCAGCCGAAAGGCGGGCGAACAGCGGCAGGATTTCCGGGTGCACGCCTCCCCGGCCAAAGGCATGTTTGCGCAAGGCTTCTGCCGCTTCACGAATCTCGCGCTCACCGGGCAGGAAAACCAGAACATCCCCTGGCCCTTCGCGATTTAGTTCATCACAGGCGTCAACAATGGCATCGTAAAGATCGCGTTCTTCCTCTTTCTCGGCCTCTTCGGTCTGTACCGGGCGGTAACGCACCTCAACCGGAAACAGCCGGCCGGAAACTTCGATTACCGGCGCTGAATTAAAATGCTTGGCGAAGCGCTCAGCGTCAATGGTGGCTGAGGTAATGATCAATTTGAGGTCAGGGCGCTTGGGCAAAATTTGCTTGAGATAACCCAGCAAAAAATCAATGTTCAAACTGCGTTCATGCGCTTCATCAAGAATCAGCGTGTCGTATTGAGCGAGCCACGGGTCGCCCTGTGTCTCGGCCAGCAAAATGCCGTCGGTCATCAATTTGATGTAGGACTGTGGCGAAGTGCGGTCAGTAAAGCGAATTTTGTAGCCCACATGACTACCTAATTCACTATTGAGTTCCTGCGCGATGCGTGCCGCCGTAGCTCGAGCCGCAATCCGGCGCGGCTGGGTGTGACCAATCAGGCCCGTTGTACCGCGCTTAAGCTCAAGGCAGATCTTAGGAATCTGCGTAGTTTTGCCCGAACCGGTTTCACCACAAACAATCACCACCTGATGTTTTTCAATCAGCGCGGCGATTTCAGCACGCCGCACATTGACAGGTAGCTCATCAGCAAACTCCGGTTGGGGCAAGCGTGCATGGCGAAGCACCACGGCCGCACGGGATTTCTCCAGCAAGGCATCGTAATCGGCCTGCAAGGCATCACGTTTGGCCCCGAAGAGATGACGTAAGTCTCGTGCCATCGAACGCAAGCGGCGCTGGTCAACGGCGAGGCAATGTTCAAACTCAGATTTTTGCTTCAATGGGGGTCAGAACGGCTGAATAGTGGATTGGCAGTTTACCCGCTTTCAAGCGGCTTCGACGGAAATTCTAATCAATCTCCGAAAGCCCTCCTGCTTATTCTTACGTGTGTAACCCATTATTTAAAAGTAGGTTTTTTTAAAGCACTGAGGCAAATAGCACGTTTTATGTTGAGGAAAAGCATGACCATCAAGAACAAGGGACAGCCGAGCCATCTTCAACCGCATCGAAGTGGCGCAACTTTGTCACAAACACGAGAAATCACGACCAAGGAAACTGCGGGGACTGTTGTAAGCCGCTGAAGTCGTGGTAGGGCGTGACAGATTCGAACTGTCGACCTACGGATTAAGAGTCCGCTGCTCTACCAGCTGAGCTAACGCCCCACGAAGTTATTGCTGATTAATACCAAGCATAAAAGCCTCTTGGTAGGCCGGGCGAGATTCGAACTCGCGACCAACGGATTAAAAGTCCGCTGCTCTACCGACTGAGCTACCGACCCAGAAAACAGGAAGCGCGGATTATAGAGAGCGCTCAGTGGCCTGTCAACGCAAGCGATATGCTTGTTTGCTGTTGCTGGCAGAGGCGTGGCTGACGTAAAGCATTGGTTGCTTAAGCAATTTCCCGCCTGTAAGCATCTCAGATCACTTCCCTCCGTGATCATCTTATCTCATGCCGAGACGCCCACGCCCACATCTTGATGGTCTGCCTCTGCACATCGTGCCGCGTGGGCGCAACCGTGACGCCGGCTTTCTCAACGAACAAGCCCTACCGACACACAGGGACCCTCTGGGATAGCCGCGACAAATCTTCGCTCATTCAAGCGGACGCTTAGCTGCTCGCCAACATGCGCTACATCGAACTCAACCCAGTCCAAGCCGTCATGGTAGATGACCCCGCGCACTACCGCTGGAGCAGCTACCGAGCCAACGGCCTTGGGCAAACCGACGCGATACTCACCCCGTACCCCGTTTATCTCAAAATCGCTCAAGACGTCAGCGAACGACAAGCCGCCTATCGCCACTTTTTTCGCCCGCAACTGGACGACGAAGCCATTGCCGACATCCGTCTTGCGCTTCATCAAAGTTTATCGCTCGGCAATAGCCACTTTCGTGATCAGATCGCGCAGACGGTGGGTGAACGGTGTGAAGCACGCCTGCGCGGGCGGCCTCGCACAACCCACCAAAGCAATAACGAGGGGGCGCAGCAGCAACTAGACTTGCTGAGCGATTGACAAACTCAAAGGGAAAGCACCGCATGATGATCGATTTGTCTTACGTGCCGCTCAGGAATTCGGGGTTGTGATCGTGGCCCCATTCATTAGTTCTGGGCAGCGCAAATCCAAGCGTGGTGTGCGCTGTGATAAACTTTAAACTGACAGTATCTGCCGCATTGGAGGTCAGCGTGAGTACGAATTTGGAAGTGTTAGGGAGACGCTGATTTATTCCCAGCCGGCTATATTATGCTTATAGTATAATTGTGTTTTATTACTGAGCTTGAGGACGATTCGGATGCAATCGAGTTTTTCTG
>CAIWVX010000175.1 GCA_903916205.1 uncultured beta proteobacterium | reverse complement strand
GACTTCGACCTTCTGGAAAAATCGCTGAAGGACTTTCGAAAGAACCGCTCGAAGCTCGATCGCAAACTTCAGGAACAGTGGGACGCCCTCGCGGTGATGAGTTCTGGTGTGAGCATTTTTTGTTCTCAGGGTTGAGTTAAGTCGTGCGATAACGGGCGTGAATATTGTTTTGCTTCCAGGTTCCCGCCTCGCTGAATTCGACGATTTCGAGCGAAAGCGCTAGGGTGCGTCGTTTGGTGATGTCGGCAAAATGCTCGCTAATCATTTTGAATAGGTCGTCGCCGATTTTCTTTTTGACTTCGTCAGAGCGCCCGGCCCCGATTTTGAGAACGGCGTGGACGAAGGCATCGTCCACCGTGCCATCGGCGACGCAATACTCGCTTAGACGGATGGCGCGTGAGCGAATGCCGCCAATCGGGAGAACGCCGCCCTGAGCGATCAATACCTGATTTGATTTCTGCAAAAGCGCCGGGATGTCAGCCTCTGGAAGGAGGTTGTCGGTGTATTCGTAAATGAGATGGGGCATGGCGTTTCTCTTGGAATAATTAAAAATAAGCTAACACCACCGCAAAGGCGCAAAGAGGCAAAGAAACCTATTTTTTGTAAAGTTTTTCTTGGTGAAAACTTTGTTCCTTGGCGTCTTTGCGGTGGACTTTTTATTCATCACGCTCAGGAAACCGGCATCCCGGCCCCCATGCGGGTGCTGGCTAACGGAATACCACTAACCGGGAAATTGACGACGACTTGGCCGGTTCCTGAGCTTTCAAAGTAGGGGCAGACGATTTCGGCTTGGCCTTCAAATTTGTCCCAGCCGAGCGCACCAAAGAGCATCGCGTTGTCGTGCATTCGGCCTTCGCCGGTGCAATACTGGGCGTATTCCGGCAGCATCTTCAGGAAAATGTCCCACTGTCCGGCTTCCCACAGTTGGAGAACGCGCAGGTCGACCTGTTTGTTAAATTCACGGCTAATCGTATTGAAGCCGGCTTCGACTAGGCGGTTTTCCCAGATCTGGTGCGACATTGAACCGCTGGCAATGAGCGCTATCTTGCTGCCACTGCGGGCGACGGCTTTAGCCAGCGCTTCGCCAACGATGCGCGACTCTTCGAGGCTGCCGAAGGTGCTCCAACCGGCAATCGAAACCACCTTGATTTTGCCTTCCGGGTTCATGTAGCGCATCGGTAGAATGGTGCCGTATTCAAGGTCGAGCGAGGCCACCGCATGGGCGCGGGTTTTAACGCCCATCGCCGTTGCTTCTTCGGCGATCAGGCTGCCCAGTTCAGGGTTGCCGGGAAATTCGTAAGGCAAATCCTGGATGAAATGCGGGAACTCGTGGCTGGTGTAATTGCCTTTATGTACGGCATTGTTGTTAATGTGATAACCGGCATTAACCAGCCAGTGCGTATCAAAAACGACGAAGGTGTCGACACCCAACTCAAGGGCGCGACGGCCTATCTCGCGCTCGGCGTCAATCGCCATTTGACGGCAGCCGTTGGCCGGGCCGGGCTGCTCGGAAATCAGCATCGAAGGAACATGCGTGGCCTTGATGGCCATTAGAATCTCACCCATGAATGGTCTCCCTGTAATTGGTTGAAAGGCTTGCTGTTAGGCGTTTAAAGCCTCACTTAAGCGGAAAAATGGCGTTGATCTGGCCGGTGCCTGACGAACCGAAATAGGGCGTCACTATTTCCGCCTGTCCTTGGTACTGATCTCCGCCGAGTACGCCGAGCAGCATGGCGGTGTCGTGCATCGAGCCTTCGCCGTGACACTTCACGGCGTATTCCGGCAACATGCCGCAGAAGGTTTTCCAGTCGCCTTTTTTCCATAGCTCGACGACGTGATGATCGACCGTTTCGAGGAAGGGGCTCCAGACCTTG
>CAIWVX010000174.1 GCA_903916205.1 uncultured beta proteobacterium | reverse complement strand
ATTCCCGAGCAAACGGGAATGACGGTAGAACAAGGGTTGCCTCTGCGATTTCTCTGCGTCTCTGTGCCTCTGTGGTGGATTTTTAATTTTTTCACAGTCACTGCTTCAGGAAGGTCTTGACCGCGTGCGGGCTTGGGAGGTGGAGTCAGTATCGATTTTTTGTTTACCGCCTGACCCAAAACGACGTAGTGGCTTGGCCTAAAAACGCTCAGGCACGCCAGACCCAGGTGACTCCACGTCGCTCAATTTCTTGACGAATTTCTTCCAGTGCTTGATCGACCAGCGTTTCCTTGCCTTCTACACCCAACTCCAGATGCCGACGCTGGCCCTCATCATCGAGTGACGGCAGACTAAAGAGGCGCAGCGTCGGGTAGGCGGCAACGATATACTCCATTAGATCAAGTAATTCACTTTCAATGGCTTTTGTCCCGGTTAGCAAGAAGGCTTTATCCACCATCGGCTGGCGATTGAATAGGTGTGAATAATAGGTATCGAGCGCCCACTCGGCCATCGGATGCGACATCTGCGGGAAGCCCGGCAGAAAGTGATGATCAAGCATGCGAAACCCCGGAATCCGGTTAAATGGGTTGGGAATGATGTCCACTCCACGCGGAAAATGGCCGAGCATCAGGCGCCGCTCATTGATCTCATCGCCAAATCGCGCCCTAATTTCTCGTTCTGCCTCTGGATGCAGAACGAGATCCACACCCAGCGCCTCAGCGGCCGCCTGACGGGTTTGATCGTCGGGTGTATTGCCGATGCCGCCAAAACTGAAAACGACATCGCACGCCATAAAGCTACGCCTCAAGGTGTCGGCGATACGCGCCCGCTCATCGCTCAGATAGTCGACCCACGACAAGCGTAAACCTCGCGCCGCCAGCAATTGCGCCATTTTATCGAAGTGCTTGTCAGAGCGTTTCCCCGAAATAATTTCGTCACCAATAATAATTGCGCCAAAGTTCATGCTTTGCTCTCCGATTATTCTTTAACACTAACACTCCAGCCGTTCTCATCAGCCATTTTCATTACTGCGCACTTTACTTTCGCCTCGGCTGACGTCAAGTGGCGTGTGATTGTACCGACCGATGATTGTTTGGAATGACAAATCTTCGATTCATTGCAGAACCATTTGCCGGGCAAATTGCCATAGAGAGCGCCTTCCTCTATTCTGCGTCACTTATCTTTCACGGCGGCTCGAAATAAACATGAGCATTACCCTTAAAACACCCGAAGAAATTGCAAAAATGCGTGTCACTGGTCGCTTGGCCGGTGAGGTGCTTGACTACATCACGCCTTTTGTTAAACCCGGCGTCACTACCGGCGAATTAGATCGGCTGTGTCATGACTACATGGTCAATGTTCAGGGCTGCATCCCGGCTCCGCTCAACTACGCGCCGTCGGGCTATAAGCCTTATCCGAAATCAATTTGCACCTCAGTGAATCATCAGGTTTGTCATGGTGTTCCGGGCGACAAGCAATTAAAAAATGGGGACATTGTCAATCTCGACATCACCACGATTAAGCAGGGCTATCACGGCGACACCAGTCGTATGTTTATCGTGGGTAACGCCTCCATTCAAGCCAATAGGCTGTGTGAGTTGGCGTTCGAGTGTCTTTGGATGGGCATTGATCAGGTTAGGCCGGGCGCTCATCTGGGCGATATTGGTCACGCCATACAGCACTATGCCGAGCGTGCGGGTTGCTCGGTCGTTCGCGAGTTTTGCGGACACGGCATTGGCCGCAAGTTTCACGAGGAGCCGCAAGTAGTGCACTATGGTCAGGCGGGCACCGGCATCGAACTTAAAACCAATATGATTTTCACCATTGAACCGATGATCAATGCAGGCAAGGCGGCGATTCGTGAATTAGCTGATGGTTGGACGATTGTGACCAAGGATCACAGCCTTTCAGCGCAGTGGGAGCATACGATTCTGGTCACTGATACGGGCTACGAAGTGCTCACGCAGTCAGCGGGTAGCCGCAGCCGTCCGTCGTCGATTAAGTCATCGCCATGAAAATCGATGCGGCTGCACGCAATGCGCTTCTAGCACGCTATAAATTGCGCTTGAGTTCAGGTCAGGCCGCGCTCTGCCAACGCTATCAAGACGACCCCGATCCGCCACGCCTGCTCCGTGAGCGCAGTCAGTTAATTGATGCTGTTTTGAGCGATCTCTGGCGCGAGTTGAAATTCCCCGCCGCGTTGTCGCTGGCGGCTGTTGGCGGCTACGGTCGTGGCGAATTGTGGCCGTCATCCGATATTGATCTGTTGCTGCTCTTGCCGCAACCACCCGATAAGGCGCTCACCGAATTGCTTGAGCAGCTGGTGGGCCTGTTCTGGGACATCGGTCTTGAGATTGGTCATAGCGTGCGGACGATTGAAGAATGCCTAGAAGAAGCGCGTAATGATTTGACGGTTAAAACCGCTTTGGTTGAAATTCGACTCGTCGTCGGTAGCGCTGAGCTTTTTACTGAATTTCAAACTAAGTTCAAAAAAATTATTGACCCGCAAGCTTTTTTCAATGCCAAACGCATTGAACAGGACGAGCGCTATTTTCGTTTTCAAGAATCGCCTTATAGCCTTGAGCCAAATTGCAAAGAGAGCCCCGGCGGGCTGAGGGATTTACAGGCGATACGCTGGATTGCTCAAGCGGCGGGCTACGGTAATAGCTGGCAAGATCTGAAACGACATGGCTTCATCACCCATCAGGAAGAAGAAAGTCTGGTTCAGCGCGAACGTTTTTTACAACGCTTGCGCATCCAGATACACCTTCATGTGGGTCGTCGCGAAGACCGTCTGTTGTTTGATTACCAAACGGCGGTGGCAGAACAACTGGGGTTTGTTGCGACATCGAGACGGCGTGTCAGCGAACTGTTGATGAAAGAATATTACGGAACGGCAAAATCAGTTATCCAGCTCAATACCATTTTGCTGCAAAACATGGGGGCGGCCATTTTCCCTTCGCCGGAGCAAGCCCCTCAGCCGATCAATGAACGCTTTCAGAATGCGCGTCAACTACTCGACGTGGTTCATGAAAACGTTTTTAACGAATGGCCTGAAGCTATTTTTGAGGCTTTTTTGTTGATGCAGCAACACTCCGAATTGAAAGGTTTGACCGCCCGCACCATTCGTTCGCTGTGGCGGGCGAGAAAACTGATCGACGACGCGTTCCGCAGCAATCCCAACAACAAGGCCCGCTTTGTCGAAATTTTCAAGCAGGATCGTGGCATATTGCACGAACTAAGGCGCATGAATCAGCTGGACATTCTGGGTCGATATTTGCCCAATTTCGGCGAGATTGTCGGCCAAATGCAGCACGATCTATT
>CAIWVX010000173.1 GCA_903916205.1 uncultured beta proteobacterium | reverse complement strand
TTCATGATCCACAAAAACTTCTATTGCGCCAGCATCAGTCAGAAATTGAGCGAATTCTCCACCATTCCGAGCGACTGAATCATCACCAATCACTTGATGCGATTGAAACCTACCCCCTCCCGGTACAGCGTCTAATTAAACGTTTAGCCCGAGTGCGTGCTGACCGCTTGGTCAATCAGATTTTGTAGATTCAAAGAGAATGGCTGTTAATTAACCGCCCGTCAGGGCACCGTACAGCGTTCCGGTAAAATACGTCCCATGATCATCCTCGCACTTGAAACCGCCGCCGATCCCGGTGCCATCGCTCTTTGGCTTGATGGCCGCATCGTTGTGCGCAGTTGCCCGGAAGAGCGTTCTAATTCGGAAAGCCTGCTGCCCTTGGTGGCTTCGACTTTGACTGAGGTTGGGCTGGGTTTTGCTGATCTTGATGGCATTGCTTTCGGTGCCGGGCCCGGTTCGTTTACTGGCCTGCGCGTGGCTTGTGGTGTAGCGCAGGGTCTGGCGATGGCCCGTGATGTTCCGTTGATCGGTATTGGCACTCTGGAAGCGATGGCCTTGGCAAGTGGCGGCGAGCGGGTGATTGTGGCGATGGATGCCCGCATGGGCGAAGTCTATTACGGTTTTTTCGAGCAGGGCGTTCAGCAGGGCCATATTGGCGTTTTTTCGCCAAAGGCGGCACCTTTGCCAACATCGGCAAACTGGCTGGCCTGTGGTAATGGTTTGAACGTTTATCCGCTATTGCGTGAGCGACTTTCTCCTTTTGTTGATCATTGGAACCCGGAGCTTATGCCCAGTGTCGAAGCTGTTGTCCGCTTGGCCGCACAGCGTTTTGCCAACGGCGAGCAGATTGATCCGGCGGATGCCGTGCCTCTTTATGTCCGCGATAAGGTCGCCAAGACAATCACCGAGCGCTTGGCTGAAGGAGGGAAGGCTTGATGAATACGCCACTTGAACCGCGCATTGAAATGGTCCCGATGAGCGACCTCGATCTTGATGCGGTGCTCGCTATCGAATTCCGCGTTTGCGCCTTTCCTTGGGGGCGGGGCAATTTTAGTGACTCTTTGAAATGTGGTTACCTTTGTTGGGTATGCCGGGTTGAGGGCCAGTTGATTGGCTATTTTGTCATCATGCTGGCGCTGGATGATGCTCACCTGCTCAATATCAGCGTCTCTGAGAAATTCCAAAGGCAAGGCTTTGGTGCCCGATTGTTGCACCATGCCATGCATGTCGCTCGGCAGAACGGGGCAAAAACCCTGTTGCTCGAAGTACGTCCTTCAAACCGCAATGCTTTGGCTTTATACCGCCATTTCGGCTTTCAGCAGATCGGTGTCAGACGCGCTTACTATCCCGCCGAAAATGGGCGGGAAGATGCCTTAGTGTTGACCAGGGCACTTTATGAGATTCTTGCATGAGTCCCAGTCAGTCTCAAATTTTGGAGGAAATGGGTCTATCGCCGCAATGGGTGTTGCGTGAAAATCCGACGGTCGCTCGGCGTGCGCGCAAACCACCAGAACGTGTTGCATCACCGTTGCCTGAAGCCAGCAAAAAAGTTGTCGCCCCAATTGAAATGCCGACCCCGGAAATTCTTTCTGCAGACGCGGCCAAGGCGCGCGCCGACCTCATCGCTTTGATGGATTGGGAGCAACTGCGCCAGAGCATGGCGACGTGCCGTGCCTGTACCTTGTGTTCTGAGCGCAAGCAGGTGGTTGGCGGTGTTGGCGACGGAAATGCCGAATGGCTATTGATTGGCGACGCCCCCGATGCCGAAGCGGACGCCAGTGGCGAACCGTTGGTTGGTCTGTCCGGTAAATTACTCGACGCGATGTTGGCAGCCATTGATCTCAAACGTGACGAAAATGTTTATATCGCTAATGCGGTGAGCTGTCATTCGACCGCCCATCGCCAACCCACAGCGTCTGAACTCGCCGCCTGTGCGCCTTATCTCAAGCGCCAGATTGAGTTAGTTCAACCCAAACTGCTCCTCCTCCTAGGGCCAACGGCGGTTCAAGCGGCACTGAGCGAAGCCGCACCACTCGCCGCGCTGCGTGGAAAACCCCACACCTATCGTCAAGGGGAGCAAGACATACCGGCTATCGTGACCTACCATCCCGCCTATTTGTTGCGTAATCTGCCAGACAAAGCCAAAGCTTGGGAAGACCTATGCCAGGCACGTGCGCAATTCTGTTTGTAGCTTAATAATTGCAGAGCCAATTCAACTTACTTTCCATGCGAGTAGCCGCACTTCAGAACCAGAGGGGAGATGGGGAATCGGGTGGTGCCCTCCTAAGAACCACGGTCAAACCATCAATGAACAGATTCGGGAGTTAGGGATGCAACTGATCGAATGTGAGCCATGGTCGCCAGAAGCAGTGGCCATCATGGCTCAGATCAACCTGCTCGTTGGGCAAAGAGAGCAGTTACCAAAGGAGCCAAAATTACGGCGCTGACCTAAATGACGTATTAAACGTAAAATTGCAAATTCTATGTGGCATAGCCCCATGTATCAGCATCGAACAGGAAAAGTACCATGACCAGCATTCAGCAACGCGCAGCACTGCAAAGCCAAATTTGGAAAATAGCCAACGATGTCCGGGGCGCTGTCGATGGCTGGGATTTCAAGCAATACGTACTCGGTACCCTGTTCTATCGCTTCATCAGCGAAAACTTCGCTAGCTACATCGAAGGCGGTGACGACGGTGTCAACTATGCCGATCTGCCCGATAGCGTAATCACTCCGGACATCAAAGACGACGCTATCAAGACCAAGGGCTATTTCATCTACCCCAGCCAGCTGTTCGCCAAGGTGGCTTCCAGTGCCAACACTAACGAAAGCTTAAACACCGATCTGGCCAACATCTTTGCCGCCATTGAAGCCTCCGCCAATGGTTACCCCTCAGAGCGCGACATCAAAGGCCTGTTTGCCGATTTCGACACTACCAGCAACCGCCTTGGCAACACGGTGAAGGATAAAAATCTCCGCCTGGCCGCCGTGCTCAAAGGCGTAGCCGAGCTGAATTTTGCCGATTTCGAGGGTAGCAAAATCGACCTCTTCGGCGACGCCTACGAATTCCTCATCTCCAACTACGCCGCCAACGCTGGCAAATCCGGCGGCGAGTTCTTCACTCCGCAGCATGTGTCCAAGCTGATTGCCCAGCTCGCCATGCACAAACAAACCAGCGTCAACAAGATTTATGACCCGGCCTGCGGCTCTGGCTCACTGCTGCTGCAAGCAAAAAAACACTTTGATGCGCACATCATCGAAGACGGATTCTTCGGGCAAGAAATCAACCACACCACGTACAACCTGGCGCGGATGAACATGTTCTTGCATAACATCAACTACGACAAGTTCAACGTCCAGCTCGGCAACACCCTGATCGACCCGCATTTTGGCGACGACAAGCCCTTTGATGCCATCGTCTCCAACCCGCCGTATTCGGTGAAGTGGATCGGCTCGGACGACCCCACGCTGATCAACGACGAACGCTTTGCCCCGGCGGGCGTGCTCGCGCCCAAATCCAAGGCCGACTTTGCCTTTGTGCTGCACGCCCTCAGCTACCTTTCCAGCAAGGGCCGTGCCGCCATCGTCTGCTTCCCCGGCATCTTTTACCGGGGAGGTGCCGAGCAGAAAATCCGCCAGTATCTGGTGGATAACAACTACGTCGAAACCGTGATTTCGCTGGCGCCCAACCTGTTCTACGGCACCACCATCGCCGTGACGATTCTGGTGCTGTCCAAACACAAAACCGACACCACCACCCAGTTCATCGACGCCAGCGGGCTGTTCAAGAAAGATACCAATAACAATGTGCTGTTGGACGCGCACATCGACCAGATCATGGCGGTGTTCGATAGCAAGGAAAATGTCGATCACTTTGCCCTTTCCGCACCGTTTGAGCAGGTCGCCACTAACGACTACAACTTGTCGGTCAGCAGCTATGTCGAAACCAAGGACAACCGAGAGGTGGTGGATATTGCCCGGCTCAATGCCGAACTGAAAATCTCCGTCGTCAAGATCGACAAACTTCGCGTGGAGATTGATGCCATCGTCGCGGAGATCGAAGGAGAGGAGCAGGACGCATGAGCAGCGTGAACCTCTTTGAAAAGCTGCTGGATGGCGTTGATGTGGAGAGGAAGGCACTAGGGGAAGTAACGCTGCCCACGAGAAATATTAGGTGGCGCGATGAAAGCCGCAGCTATCGCTATATTGATCTCACCTCTGTAAGCATTGAAACAAAGGCAATAACCGAGACGCCCGTGATTACGTCCAGCAATGCGCCAAGCCGGGCGCAAAAACTTGTTGAAAAGGATGATGTTATTTTCGCAACAACTCGTCCGGCCCAACAGCGCTATTGCTTAAT
>CAIWVX010000172.1 GCA_903916205.1 uncultured beta proteobacterium | reverse complement strand
GTCCACGACCACCGAGTTTGGCATGCTGAAGGCCGCCAAGAGCTCTGGAAGGCTCCGAGTGCCGGCCCACTGGTCATAAGCGAGCACTTCAATCGGATGACTAATTTCACCCAGCATATTGCCGTCGGCTACAGCTTTGATTTGAATCGACGCCTTCTCTGCTTCGTCGAGCTTGATTAGGTAGGCGTGCTCTGGATGCAAGTCGACCGGTGAAATAGTTCTAGTTTCTCCCGGAACGAGCTGTTCAAAATGAAAACGTGCACCTTGGGCAAAGGCTGGAGTACAAGAAATGAGAACATCAATGGAAAACAGGATGTCATCCGACGTGTTCGTGACGACGAGAGAACGTACAACTGGAATATTGTTTTGGATAGCTGCATACCCGGTAGTCGGGTCAGTTATAAGCTTCAGTTCCACCACTGGCGGAGTTGTTTCCAAGGAATCTTGTTCTCTCAGCACTTCGGTTGGCATCTAAACCCCCTCAATCTAATGCGTTCGACCCGCTTGCAAGTCGCTGAAGCATAACCAGTGCATTGTATTCCTCCGGCATGTGCAAGGTTAGAGCATTTTTACGGCATGCAACAGATAATTGACGTCGCTGTCGTGACCCAGTTTGTAGCTTTTGTTGAAAGGGTTGTAGGTCATGCCAATCAATTCGTCCGGTTCAAGCCCCACGCTTTTTGCCCAACGCAAAAGTTCTGACGGCTTAATGAATTTCGCATAGTCATGCGTGCCTTTGGGTAGCAGATTGAGTACGTATTCGGCACCGATAATCGCCATTACGTAGGCTTTGGCATTGCGGTTAATGGTCGAGAAAAAAACGTGGCCACCCGGCTTAACCAGCGTCGCGCAGGCGGCAATGGTGCGTGCGGGATCGGGAACGTGTTCAAGCATTTCCATGCACGTGACGACATCGAAGTGACCAGGAAGCTCGGCACTCAGTTCTTCCGCCGCGATTTTGCGGTAATTGACCGTATTGCCGCTTTCCAGCAAGTGCAAACGGGCAACACCGAGGGCTTTATCCGAAAGGTCAATGCCGGTGACTGTCGCCCCCTTCTTAGCCATGCTTTCGGATAAGATGCCGCCGCCACAGCCGACATCGAGGACGATTTTTTCTGTGAGTCCGACTAAGCCGTCAATCCATTCGAGGCGTAACGGGTTGATCTGGTGCAGCGGTTTGAATTCACTCTCGGGATCCCACCAGCGGTGAGCAAGCGAGCTGAATTTGTCGATTTCGTTCTGGTCGGCGTTGAGCATGGGACGCGCTGAATCCATCAAGAGAGTGAAAACAAAAAAGCCCTGCATACGCAGGGCTTTTCTTTACATCAGCCGAATTACTTCTGGGTGCCGATGATTTCGATATCAACGCGACGGTCAGGTTGCAGACAAGCAATAACCTTGGCGCTCTTCGGTCCTTTGCATTGACCCGGCTTGGTCACTGGCTGCTTGCTGCCTTTGCCTTCGGTATAAACGCGATTAGCCGGAATGCCCTTGGATACGAGGTAATCCTTGATCGCGGCAGCACGTTTTTCGGAGAGCTTCTGGTTATAAGCCGCACCACCGATTCGGTCAGCATGGCCGACAACGATAACAACTTCCAGCGTTAAGCTGCTTGATCTGGCTGCGACATCGTTAAGCTTAGCTTTGCCTTCGGCACGCAACGTGGCCTTGTTGAAATCGAACAGTGCGTCAGCAGACAAAGTGATTTTAGGTCCGAAAACCGGAGCTTTTGATGCAACATCCTTGGCGGCTTTGGGCTCGCAAACGTCTTTGGCAATCAGATCCTTGTCACATTTGCAACCATTGGCATCGGTCGCTGCAGCGGCGGGGGTCCAGAAACCCGTGCGCCAGCAAAGACCTGCGCCGCTGGTAACGACTTCGCCACGGGCATCAATAACATAAACGCTGTTGGTTTGAGCTTGGGCAAAAGAAGCACAAAAGCCGAGAGTAATAGCGACAAAGGCCATTACGGTGTGTATTAAACTCTTTTTCATCTAAGTTCCCTCTTTAATTAATGCTTGCGGATTATCTTCGAAGGCCTAAGCACTTCGTCAATGCTAAAAATGTCATACAGTGCGCGGACAAACGAGATTTTGCCATAAAGAAGCAAGGTGAATCAACTCAATTTCATGCACACCAAGTAGCTGACCGTCCGCCACCCGGTTTTTTCCTGCGACCCAGACGTCGCTAACAAATTCACGTCCCGCCGAATAAACCAGAAGCGAAGCCGGATCGTAACAGGGTGACAAGGCAATGTCATTGATGTTGAGCGCACAAAGATCGGCTGATTTACCCACGGAAATTGACCCGATCTCGCTATCGAGACCGAGGGCCTTGGCTCCGCCCAGCGTCGCCATGTGTAGCGCCTGATGTGCGCCAATGGCTTGAGCTTTTCCGCTGGATCCCTTAGCCAGCAAGGCGGCCAGACGCATTTCCTGGAACATATCCAGACGGTTATTGCTGGCGGCGCCATCGGTACCCAAGCCCACATTAACGCCCTTTTCAACCAGTGCGGTGATCGGTGCTATTCCACTGGCAAGCTTGAGATTTGAACTCGGGCAGTGGGCAATCGAGCACCCGTGTTGCGCTAATAGCGCAATCTCTTCGGCATTCAGATGAACGCCATGCGCCGCAATTAAGCCGGGACTAAGCAAACCCAATCGCCGCAAGCGCTCAAGGGGACGTACGCCAAACTGTTGAAGGCTATCTTGCAGCTCGCTAGTGGTTTCGTGCAGATGCAGATGGAGCGGCAAATCACATTGTTCGGCAAAGGTTAGCGCTTTGATGAAATTCCGGTCATTAACGGTATACGGCGCATGTGGTGCGAGACAAAAACTAAGCAAGGCTTGGTCAATATATTCGTCGCGAACCGCCATGCCTTTGGCGAAATAATCATCCGCATCAGAGGCGTATGCGGTCGGAAAATCCAAGGTAATCAAGCCAATAGCCGCACGCATCCCCAAAGTCAGGGCCGCTTTTGCGGTCGCTCTGGGATAAAAATACATGTCATTAAAACAGGTGGTACCACCACGCAACATTTCGGCGCACGCCAGCAGGGAGCCGTCATGCACAAACGCCTCTGAAACATGTTTAGCCTCCGCCGGCCAGATGTGGTCTTGCAACCATTCCATCAACGGCAGATCGTCGGCAAGCCCTCGGAGTAGGGTCATTGCGGCATGGGTATGCAGGTTGACCAAGCCGGGAATCAAGATGTGGTGCGGCAGTGGCTTGATTTCGCGTGGCGAAAAATGCTGGAAAATTTCGGATTGTTGCAAAATTGCAACAATCCGCCCTTTATTGACCGCCACGGCGTGATTTTCAAGCACCTTATTGGCGGGATCAACCGGAATAATCCAACGGGCTTCGATGAGCAGGTCTATCGCTTGAGTCATTGTCCGAATTTTTTCGCTTAAGTTAAGGTCGATAAAATGCGCGGTTATTTTTCCGTAGCTTACTTCGGATTGGCGCTATTGTTTGAGAACAAGGGTTTTCGATCAGGCACTATTTCAATACCAGCGGCAAGCCGGCGGCAACCAGTGTCACCTTTTCACAGACCGCAGCGACCCGTTGATTCAAACGGCCCTGCTCATCGGCAAACAGCCGAGATAACGAGGCCATTGGCACAATGCCGCAGCCGACTTCGTTAGATACTAGGATGATCTTGCCGGGCAATTTCGGCAGCACTGCAATCAGCGCCATGATTTCGCCTTCAAAGAGCGGGCAATTCACTGGTTTTCCGGCTTCGGCCTGATTAGCGGCTTGACCCGCAAACAGCAAATTAGTGAGCCACAGCGTCAGGCAATCGACGAGCAGACAGACGTCAGGGGCGGCATGTTGGCGCAGAGTTTCGGCCAGATAAAGCGGCGATTCAACGAGCCCCCACTCGGACGGACGACGGGCTTGATGGTGCGCTATTCGCTGCTTCATTTCACCATCGAGCGCTTGCGCCGTAGCGATGTAAATAACGCGCAAGCCGGTGTCTATGGCACGCTTTTCAGCGAGCTGACTTTTGCCCGAACGGGCTCCACCAAAAATTAATTCACTCATAAGGCCGTAGCTTAACTGAAGTTTTGGCACGCGCTATTTCGTGCGGCCCAAAATTTTTTAAGCGGCGCATAGAAACCCAAATTCCGCGATTGAAATTACATAAGGAAGCGCCGAACAAGCCGCCGCAAGTTTAGTCAGCAAGGGCAAATTGAGACGCCATTTTGAACAAAATCGATTTTTCATCGGATAAATGGCCGTT
>CAIWVX010000171.1 GCA_903916205.1 uncultured beta proteobacterium | reverse complement strand
TCAACATTAACGTGATCTACTTTCTATGCGGCAAGCGGACTTTGTTTTACCCACGGTGTTTCATATCGCCCCTCTAATTTTTGTCATCAATGTATCGACTTGGCTAATAAACAAATAAAAATCGAGCTCATTGCTGTCCTGCTGCTTACGGCGGCAGCACTCTATTTTGGCATAGCGAATTTTTACGCAAAATCAACCCATAAAGAAAGCACCCCCAACCTTTCCCCCGAGGTTTTGGCGCAATTTTTTACTACCCGCCTGTATGACGAAACTGGCAAACCTTATGCCATAGAACAATGGCGAGGAAAGGTGCTGGTGGTGAATTTCTGGGCGACCTGGTGCCCGCCTTGTCGAGAAGAAATGCCTGCTTTCTCGCGCTTGCAAACAAAGTATGCCGAACGTGATGTTCAGTTTGTTGGCATCGCGCTCGACAACGCCAATAACGTAGCTCAGTTCAAAAAAATACGCCCCGTTAGTTACCCTTTGCTGATTGCCGAGAGTAACGGAAGTGCCTTGACCCAGCAGCTTGGTAATGCAGACGTCGCCTTGCCTTACACCGTTATTTTTGGGAAAAACGGAGAACTCCGCTTACGTCGGCTTGGCCGATTTTCGGAACACGATCTCGATACGGCACTGCAAAAAGCAAGCTCAAGCGCAATGCCATGAATAGTAAAAAACTTATGGTGATCGTCACGATCCTTGTTATGGCTATTTTGGCCGTGATTGGATTTAAGCTTAGGTCTGCCGGAGCTTCTGTGGCAGACCTTACGCTACCTGCTTCTGCCTGTAATCCTGGGCTTTCTGTTTGCTCTGCGGTTTCTTCGGAGGGATGGAAGCTTGAATTTTCAATTTCACCTCAGCCCATTCGGGCTTTGCAAACACTGAACCTTGATATCAAGCTTGGCCCGCTTGATGTTGAACGGATTGAGATTGATTTTGAGGGTTCGCAGATGGAAATGGGGATTAACCGTACGCGGCTTTCGGGCAGTCATTCACATTTTACAGGGCAAACTATGTTGCCCATTTGCATTACAGGTCGTATGGAATGGGTCGCGACGATTTTGGTCACGACGCCTCAGCGGAAAATTGCCATTCCCTTTTACTTCTTTGTGGATGGGCGATAAATTGAACTCAGATTGCAATGCGTCGTTAGTAAAATCGAAGGGATAATTTGAGTTGAAAAATGGCCATGATGAATAAGTCTAAGTTGGGGATGGTTACGATTTTTTGTTTAGGCGTTGTACTCGTCTGGCTAATTTTCTTTTGGCAGCCGTCAAGGCCATCCGTTGCAACAGGCTATCCGACGCCAGTGGCCAACACGCCAGCGGGTGGGGACTTTGTCTTATCAAGTCCCGGAGGCCCTGTTTCTCTAGCTGACTACCGAGGGAAAGTTGTGCTCATCTATTTTGGATACACCTTTTGCCCCGACATTTGCCCTACTTCGTTGGCTAACCTCGCACAAGCCTTGTCAGCACTGACTCCGTCAGAGTTAGAAAAAGTCCAAGGGTTATTTATCTCAGTTGATCCTGCGCGTGACAGCATGGAGGTGCTTAAAATTTACACGCCCTATTTTCACTCTCATCTTCTTGGGCTGAGCGGTACGCCTGAGCAACTGGCCGTGATTGCTCGGCAGTATGGCGTTCGCTACATGATGCAAAAACCGAATGCGGAGGGCTTGTATTCGATTGATCACTCGTCGTTTACTTACGTCGTCGCGCCTGACGGCAAGCTTGCCGCCACCCTCCCTCACGGCTCGTCGCCAAGGCAAGCCGTTGATATGATTCGTGAATTGTTAGCCGCCAAGCGGACTTGACTCGGCGAAGGGATAAACGAAGATCGACGAAAAAAAGCTCGCGGGGCTTGCCGCGAGCTTGTTCGTTACGGCGACAAACGCTTATTTGACGCGAGCGCGGTATTCGTTGGTACGGGTGTCGATTTCGATTTTGTCGCCGATTTCAACAAAGGCCGGAACAGGGAGTTCAAAGCCGGTAGACAAACGCGCTGGCTTCATTACTTTGCCGGAGGTGTCGCCCTTGACGGCGGGTTCGGTGTAGACGACTTCGCGCACCAAGCTGTTCGGCAGTTCAACCGAAATCGCTTTGCCATCGTAGAAAACCACTTCGCAAGGCATGCCATCTTCGAGGTAGCTCAGGGCATCGGCCATGCACTCGCCTTCGATTTCGTACGGGTTGTACTCGGCGTCCATGAAAACGTACAACGGATCAGCAAAGTAGGAGTAGGTCACTTCCTTGCGTTCCAATTGAACAACGTCAAACTTGTCATCGGCGCGATACACCGTTTCAGTCGGTGAATTGGTCAGCAGATTTTTCATCTTCATTTTGACGACCGACGCGTTGCGGCCAGATTTGCTGTATTCAGCTTTGAGGACAACCATCGGGTCGTTGCCAACCATAAATACATTGCCAACGCGGAGTTCTTGAGCGGTTTTCATAATGAGATCCGGTAAGGTCAGGAAAATTTAGCCCGAGATTATAACTTGGAAGCACAGAAACGCACCAAAGAACGGCACAAATCTTCTTGCTTTGACAAATTAATCGCCCAAGTCTCGGCGTGGAGACGCAGCTGCGGGAGTAAGGTGATCCATTGGTGCCATAAATCAGCCGTTATCTGAGCGCCATTTTGGGGGCTGTTCCAGAGATGAAAAATATCACGTAGGGTCTTCGCGCTGGTTTCCGGTAGGCACTGGCAATAAAGATCAAGAAAGGCG
>CAIWVX010000170.1 GCA_903916205.1 uncultured beta proteobacterium | reverse complement strand
TGTCAACGCGAAGAAGCCTTTATTCGCCCAAGCCCGTCTTCTGGGTCTTTGGGAGGCGTAGCCGAGAAAACACGCGAAGCGATGCTGGTCTGTGAAGCCTCCGGGTATGATGTTATCTTGGTCGAAACCGTTGGCGTTGGGCAAAGTGAAACAACCGTTGCGGGCATGGTCGACATGTTCGTTCTGCTGCAATTACCGAATGCCGGTGATGATCTGCAAGCCATTAAAAAAGGCATCGTTGAAATTGCCGATCTGGTGGCCATTAACAAAATTGATATTGATCCAGCGTCTGCCGCTGTCGCTCAAGCACAGTGGAAGCAGGCTTTGCACATGTTGCGCCCGAACTCACCCAATTGGCGTCCAAGTGTCATCGGACTCAGTGCATTGAAAAAAGAAGGCATGGCCGATTTTTGGGCTGAAATTGAACGCTTCCAGAATGTTATGACAGGCACCGGCGAGCTTAATGAAAAGCGCCGTAAGCAGTCACTGGCCTGGATGTGGAATATGATTGAATCGGGATTGCACCAGCAATTTCGTAGCAACCCCGAAGTGCATGAGGCATTGCCCGCACTCTCCAATAAAGTATCTCAGGGTCTGGTGACCCCCGGCGTCGCCGCAAAGCAATTATTAGCCTATCTTAAACGCTAGGCCTTTCTGGCGCATTGCGCATGGCCTTGATCTAATTGTCGCATTTCAGACAATTTATCCGATCGGCTTTGTCGTATCTATTTCCAACACATTGATTTAAATAAGAACATAAGTTTGGCACTGGAATTGCTGTAATTCCATTGAGGTGCCGCTATGTTCAAGCCAATACACAAATCTTTGGTCATCAATGACACGACGCTACGCGATGGTGAGCAGTCGGCGGGGGTCGCTTTTAGCCTTGAGGAAAAACTCGATATTGCTCGTCATCTGGATGCGCTTGGCGTTCAGGCGTTGGAAATCGGTATTCCGGCCATGGGGGAGATCGAACGCGAAAGCATCCGGGCTGTAGCGGCAATGGGTTTGCCCGCACGGCTGATGGTCTGGAGCCGAATGCACGAGCGTGACATTGCCGCCTGTTGTGGTTTGGGGGCGCATCTAATCGACATTTCGGTGCCGGCTTCCGATCAGCATTTGGCCTACAAACTCCGAAAAGATCGTGACTGGTTGCTCAACGCCTTAACCCGCCATATTGCCCTTGCTCTTGATGCGGGCCTTGAGGTCTGTATCGGTGCCGAAGATGCTTCACGCGCCGATCCTGATTTTTTGGCGAAAATTGCGGAAACCGCGCAACGCGCGGGAGCGCGGCGAATCCGTTTCGCCGATACCCTCGGCGTGCTTGATCCGTTTGCCGTGGCTGAACGCATTGGGGCGTTGCGCCGTGCCACAGATCTCGAAATCGAAATGCACGCCCACGATGATCTCGGGCTGGCAACCGCTAATACGCTGGCTGCGGCGCGTGCCGGGGCCACGCATGTCAATACCACGGTCAATGGTTTGGGCGAACGGGCGGGCAATGCCCCGCTGGAGGAAGTCGTCCTCGGTTTGCGTCAGTGTTACGGGATTGAAACCGGAATTGACCTGAAAAAATTTATGGCACTTTCGGAAAAAGTGGCGAGCGCCTCGGGGCGACCGGTGCCTTGGCAAAAAAGTGTAGTTGGTGAGGGCGCGTTTACCCACGAAGCCGGAATTCACATTGATGGCTTACTCAAGCACCCCGACAATTATCAAGGCTTTGATCCGCAACTGGTCGGACGCCAGCACCGTTTTGTGCTTGGCAAGCACTCGGGCAAGGGTGGCGTGCTGGCGGTTTATGCCCTGTTTGGCAAAACATTGACTGATCCTGAAGTGGCCCGACTGGTGGACGATATCCGTGCTTTTGTCGATGTGGCCAAGCGCCCGCCATCTGCTGACGAACTGATGTTCTTGCTTGAAAAGCTGAGGCAGGGAATGTTGCCACCGGCTGCCGCCTATACCAATCACCCGCTTGAAATTATTTGATGAGGATCGCCCAATGAGCACGCTTGCCAATACGTCTAAGCTTGATAGAGAGATGGCCGATCTTGAGTCGGCTGAAGATTTTCTCGACTATTTCAAAATTCCATTTGACGCGTCGATTGTTGATGTCAATCGTCTGCATATTCTGCAACGCTTTCATGACTACATCGAAAAAGCCGCGCTTGCGACAGCGCCGGACTATGACACGTACCGGCTTCATTTGCTCAAGGCCTACGACGACTTTGTGCGCTCCAATGCCATCACCGAACGCGTTTTTAAAGTGCTGAAGCGAGCCACCGGAATCACTACCCTACCGGTTTCGGCCATTGGGCGCACAAAGCACTGATGCCAACCCGTTTTGAAATTGGCGACAGCGTTCGCGTTACCCGCAATGTGCGGGACGACGGGACGTATCCGGGGGCCGATGTTGGCGAACTGCTCGTTCGTCGCGGCAGCGTCGGCACCCTCATCGACATGGGTACGTTCCTTCAGGATCAAATAATCTACACGGTTCACTTTCTTGAAGTCGACCGCATTGTCGGGTGCCGTGAGGAAGAAGTCATTGGTGCGGACGAACCCTGGATTCCGAGTATTTACGAGAGCCGTGACCGCGTCGTTGCCGCCAAAATTCTGGCGCTAGGAAAAGACCACAGCGTTCCGCTCGGGGCCATTGGGGAGGTTTTGCGGGTCATCCGTGATGGAGAAGCGCCGATATATCACATTCATTTTGACTGCTTGCCGGGGCGCACTTTAGCCGTCCCCGAGTCGGCTCTGATTTCGCTACGTGAGGCCCACCATGTCTGAATCACCGGCCTATCTCAGACTTAAATTAGCGCAGACCTTATTTTCCAAACAGCCGTCCAATTTGGCACCTGAAGAACGCCAGCGGGTCGAGCAGGTGGCTCTGCGCCAGTTGAAAATTGAGCAGCGTATTCTCGCAACACCGGAAGCCGCTCAGGTGGTCTTGCCGGAATCGTCGCTAAGCCAGGCCATGAGTGAAATCCGTAATCGCTATGAGAGCGAAGAGGCGTATTGCGCGGATCTCAACACAGTAGGTCTTGACCGAGACGGTTTGGCTGAATCCATTGAGCGCGAACTGGTTTTCGATGCGGTTCTTGACTGTGTGGCCAGCAAGGTGCCGCAGGCGAGCGATACCGAGGTCGAAATTTTTTATTTCTTGCATCAATCCCGATTCCAGCGCCCTGAAACTCGGACGCTGCGCCATATTTTAGTGACGATCAATAATGAATTGCCTGACAGTGAGCGCGACGCGGCTTGGCGCAAAATCACGGCCATCCAGTCACGTCTGCTTAAATCGCCACAGCGTTTTGCCGAACAGGCGCTCAAGCATTCCGAGTGTCCGACCGCCATGAATAGCGGCTTGCTCGGCACCCTTAAGCGCGATCAACTTTTCCCCGAGCTGGAGCCTGTGGCGTTTGCCTTGCCGCTTGGAGAATTGTCCGATGTTGTTGAATCGCCGTTGGGTTTCCACCTCCTGTACTGCGTCGCGATTGAAGACGGTGGCGTGCTTCCCCTAGCCCGAGTGCGCGAAAAAATACGCACTTATCTCATGGATTCTCGTCGCCGATCAAGCCAAAAAGCCTGGATTGCTAGTCTATTTCGGCAGGACTCACTGGCGTATAAAAGCGCCTAGCCGCCTGTCGGGCTTGATGGGCCGAAGCGAAAAATGCGGGAGACGAGCGCAGTTGTTCACGGATTTCAAGCGAATAGTTGTTCTATTCGCGCAGAAATACGGGGAAAAATGAGCCGTCTTCCCACTTTTTGCAGCCGACTTGGTCAAGTCCGACAGGCTGCTAGTATTGTTTGTATTCTCAAACCACCTTGGTGGTCTCATGCTC
>CAIWVX010000169.1 GCA_903916205.1 uncultured beta proteobacterium | reverse complement strand
GGCCGCTAATTGCTCGGGTAATAAGCCCAGCTCGCGTGGTGTCTTCGCATAACCCAAAAGTTTGGCAAGCCATGACATGCTTAAACCATCCCAATCAAAGCTGATAATCGAGTTTGAGGCGGCGCTGCAATTTGCGCGCCTGACGGAAGGCTTCTTTCAAAATACGCCGCTCAACCTCATTGAGATCATCGGGACAAATCAGATTATTCGGTGCCCTCCCCTGCGAGCGCTCAAAATCTTGATGGCGCAAGCGCATCAACTGAATAAAGTTGAAGGCGTCAATGGAGGCCGACGTATCTTCAGGGGAAATATTCATCACGGCGGCGGTCAGTTTCAAGCGCTGCACGGTGTTGGTTGCAGAAACGTCATGCGCCATAGCAAAGATACGCGCCGCGTCGATGAATAAGCGGGCTCCAAATTTCTTGAGGTCGATGGTTCCCGGATGTTGTGGATCGGCATCCGTCACAAAGTCGCGAATCTTACCCAAAGGCGGCATCACGTTTAAGGCATTGGCCGCCAGCATACGCAAGAAAAGAGGATTGCCCCGAGTCTGCCTAAGCAAAGAAAGACGCAGACGGTCTGCCAGATTGAACTTCCCGAAAAGCGGACGAAAATCGAAAAAGATTGTGGCATTGAGCAAGGCATGGGGTTCTGGGGTACGCACCCAATGCCCAATTTTTTCCTCCCATTCGTCGAGTGTCAGACACAACTCGGGAACACTGGCCATGATTTTCCCGCTACATAAAGGGAACCCACAGCGATCAAGATCGGCATTTACGTCACGCGCAAATTCCAGCAGCCGCAACTGAGTCTGCTCACGATCCATGATGTCGGTACAAAGATAAATGATGCCGTTATCTTGATCGGTACTGAACGTCTGCTCATCGCGGCCTTCGGAACCAAATGAAAGCCAGGCCCAGTCAATACCAAATAGATCATGGTGATCGAGATTGAGCTGGATGATGCGCCGGGTCAAAGTATCGTTGAGCGCCGAAATAAACTGAGTAATCTGCTCGGCACCGACCCCCTGAGCCAGCAGATTAAGTGAGAGCTGGCGCACATCATGGCTGGCTTGCAACAACATATCAATGGTCGTTGCCGTATCAATCGTATGACGAATCTGACGCAAACCAACCCGTTGCAAGGCGAATAAATCGCGCTCAGAAACCACGCCTTTTAGACGCCCGCCATCATCGACCGCCAGCACATGACGAACGCCGTGCATGGCCATGGCCAGTGCCGCATCATAGGCATTAGCCGCCAGCGACAGCGTATGCGGCCCCGGCGACATCACCGAATGAATCGGGTTCTCCATTGAGGTTTTCGGTAACACAATCCGCTTGAGCACATCGGACTGAGTAAAAATACCGACCGGCCTTTTATCGTCGTCAACGATGATCATCGAGCCGATATTTCCAGCGGCCATGATCTCGACTACTTGCTGAATCGGCGTATCACGGGATACGGCGATGGGTTCTCTCTTGATAATCGAAGACAGCGGCGAATTCATGGTCTGCTGTTCAGCCACCCGCTGCGAAAACTGGCTCTGCAACTGTTGCCGCGATTGACTAAGCAAGCTGGCGATGTATTGCGTACAAAAAAGATTGAATGCCATACTCTTTTGCATCAAGACAAAAAAGTCATCGGCGGTTAATTCGTAGCAAAAAACATCTTCCAGCGCGGTGTATGTATTGGTCGAAGCACGTTGTGCCATCACCGTACCAATCGGAAAACACTCTCCGGGGCCAAGCGTCATCGAAGAATATTCAACCAGACTGACATCCCCGGCCTGACGCGCATTAACCTTGCCACGTTGCAGGATATACAAGCTGTGTACAACCCCTGAATGGGCTGAAATCATCTCCGAGTTTTTCGGAAAATAGGCCAGCTTGACGTGTTCCGCAAGAAACTCCAGCGACTCCGGCTCCATGCGGTCAAACGGGGGATACGTCTGCAAAAACTCGATGGTTGCCGAAACCAGCATCTGCGTCGCACTATTGCTCATGCCTGCTCCTTGACTGAGTAAAAAATCGGCCGGGAAAGCCAATAAATACAGGCATCTTCAGCGCATGAGGTGGCGACGCAGATAACTCAAGCCGACACACAAAGTACGCCAGCCTGACAAGCCGTTATCGGGTAAAACGAGGCTTGCCACCTCAGGCTAAGATCATCAATTGCCTCTCAACTGCTCGAGAATGGCCGGATTTTCGAGCGTTGAAACGTCTTGGGCAAGCTGCTCGCCTTTGGCCAGTGAACGCAACAGACGACGCATGATTTTCCCGGAGCGCGTTTTCGGCAGATTTTCACCAAAGCGGATGTCTCTTGGCTTGGCGATCGGGCCGATTTCTTTGGTCACATGATCCTGCAACTCTTTGATCATTTTATTAGCCACGTCACCGACCGGTCGCGCACCTTTGAGCACCACGAAAGCACAGATAGCTTCACCCGTCAGATCGTCAGGACGACCCACCACGGCGGCCTCGGCCACCATCGGATGCGATACCAGCGCCGACTCAATCTCCATCGTCCCCATGCGGTGACCCGAAACATTGAGCACGTCATCAATTCGACCGGTGATCGTGAAATAACCGGTAGTGACATCGCGCACCGAACCGTCACCGGCAGGATAATATTTGCCGTTGAAATCGTCAGGATAATAAGACCGCTTAAAGCGCTCAGGGTCATTCCAAATATTGCGGATCATCGACGGCCAAGGCTTGGTAACCACCAGCAATCCGCCTTTACCCCAATCCAGTTCCGTCCCGGTTTCATCAACCACCGTGGCCTGGATTCCGGGGAAAGGCAGGGTGCACGAACCCGGCACCATCGGCGTCACACCGGGGAGAGGCGTAATCATGTGCCCCCCGGTTTCGGTCTGCCAGAAGGTATCAACAATCGGGCAACGCCCCCCGCCGACATGGTTGTAATACCACATCCAGGCCGCCGGATTGATCGGCTCACCCACCGTACCGAGGAGGCGCAGAGACGACAAATCGTATTTTGTCGGGTCCACTTCAGGATGCGTATCGGACGCTTTAATCAGCGAACGAATGGCCGTCGGCGCGGTATAGAAAATCGAAATTTTATGTTTCTGAATAAGCTCCCAGAAGCGACCCGCATCAGGATACGTTGGCACCCCTTCAAACACCATTTGAGTTCCACCACAGGCCAGCGGGCCATAAGCCACGTAGGTATGCCCCGTGACCCAGCCAATGTCGGCAGTACACCAGAAAATATCGTGTGGCTTGAGGTCGAACGTCCACTTCATGGTCAGCACGGCATGGAGCAAATAGCCGCCGGTGGAGTGTTGAACGCCTTTGGGTTTACCCGTTGAACCGGAGGTATACAGCAAAAATAGCGGATGCTCGGATTCGACCCATTCCGGCTCACAAACGTCCGGTTGACCGGCAATAACGTCATCCCACCCAATATCACGCCCGGCAACCATCGGGCATTCGCCCCCGGTGCGCTTGAAAACAATCACGGTCTTAATCGACTCACATCCGCCGAGGGCAATGCCTTCATCAACCGCCGGTTTAAGCGGGAGTTTCTTGCCGCCACGGCATTGCTCATCGGTCGTAATAACCGCCACAGCACCGGCATCGTTGATGCGATCACGCACCGATTGAGCCGAAAATCCACCGAACACCACCGAATGAATGGCCCCGATACGGGCGCAGGCTTGCATGGCGATCACGCCTTCAATACCCATCGCCATATAGATGATGACGCGATCCCCTTTTTTGATCCCTTGTGCGCGCAAGCCATTCGCAAATTGACAGACTCTAGCCAGGAGTTCTTTGTAGGTAACTTTCCTGACTTGCCCATCATCGGTTTCGGACACCAAGGCCAGTTTGTCACCCAGACCGGCTTCGACGTTACGATCCAGACAGTTATAGGAGACGTTCAACTTACCGTCAGCAAACCATTTGAAGAAAGGCGCATTCGATTCGTCGAGCACTTCGGTAAAAGCGTGCTTCCAGCTCACATGCTCGCGTGCCAGACGCGCCCAGTAGCCGGTGTAATCCTGACGGGCTTCATCACAGAGCGCCTGGTAAGCCTCCATTCCAGAAATCGTGGCCTGTTTGACAAATTCGGCAGGCGGTTGAAAGAGTTGTACGGCCTCATTCAGGGACATAGTTATTCTCCTGTACATTATTTAAAAATAGTTTTTCTGGATTGGTCTGCAAACGCGCACCATCACGCACCATCACAAACCCGGCTATTAATTGACACCTCAGACCCTCAAAGCGGTAGACAAATCGTCGATACGGGCCATCGGTGCCATTAAAATTATAATTAGATTCAACACAGATTAAAGGCTCGTATCCTTACATTTTACTTACACCGGACAGTCAATCATTCACGACGCTGAACACGACGCCAAACAGCAATCCAAGGATTGATTGATGATAAAATTTCAGCGATTTATTAGAATGCCCGCCAAAGCGTTTCCTACCCTTGAATAACATGGTTGACGCTTTTCTCTCCCGCAAACTTCGCTCTTCTTTTTCAGAAAGCCCGAAATGACCACCCACATTCGCCAAGAAGATTTGATCCAGAGCATTGCCGATGCCTTTCAGTACATTAGTTATTACCACCCGCTCGACTTCATCAAAGCCCTTGGCGAAGCCTACGAACGCGAAGAATCGCCCGCCGCCAAAGATGCCATTGCCCAGATTTTGACTAACTCGCGCATGTCAGCCGAAGGACACCGTCCGATTTGCCAGGACACCGGTATTGGCATGGTCTTTCTCAAAGTCGGCATGAATGTCCAATGGCCGGATGCCACGATGAGCCTGCAAGAAATGGTCAATGAAGGCGTTAAGCGCGCCTACGCCGACACCAACAACCCACTCCGCGCCTCGGTGCTGGCTGACCCGGCAGGAAAGCGCAACAACACCAAAGACAACACCCCGGCCATCGTCCATTTCGAGATCGTTCCCGGCCACCACGTTGAAGTCATCTGCGCGGCCAAGGGCGGCGGTTCCGAAGCCAAAGCCAAGTTTGCCATGCTCAACCCGTCCGACGACATCGTCGAATGGGTGCTCAAAACCGTACCGACGATGGGCGCGGGCTGGTGCCCGCCGGGAATCATCGGCATCGGCATCGGCGGCACGCCAGAAAAAGCCATGCTAATGGCGAAAGAATCGCTGATGGCACCGCTCAACATGCACGAACTCAAAGCACGCGGCGCCCAAAACCGGGCCGAAGAACTGCGCCTTGAGCTTTACGAAAAAATCAACGCCCTCGGCATCGGTGCGCAAGGACTCGGCGGCCTGACCACCGTCCTCGATGTCAAAGTTGTGGATTACCCGACTCACGCCGCCAACCTACCGGTCGCCATGATCCCCAACTGTGCGGCAACCCGGCACATCCACTTTCATCTCGACGGTTCCGGCCCGGCCAAAATTGCCCCCCCCAAACTTGAAGACTGGCCCGCCATCACCTGGAAAGCCGATCTCAAAACCGCCACCCGCGTCAACCTCGACACGCTGACCAAAGCAGAAGTCGCCTCTTGGAAATCCGGGCAAACCCTGCTGCTCAACGGAAAAATGCTCACCGGTCGCGATGCCGCGCACAAGCGCATCGCCGACATGCTCGCCAAAGGCGAAACGTTGCCGGTCGACTTCACCAATCGCGTCATCTATTACGTTGGCCCGGTCGACCCGGTCGGTGACGAAGTCGTTGGCCCGGCAGGCCCGACGACCGCCACCCGCATGGACAAATTCACCCGCATGATGCTGGAAAAGACCGGACTCATCTCGATGGTCGGAAAATCCGAGCGCGGCCAAATCGCCATCGACGCCATCAAAGACAACAAGTCCGCTTACCTCATGGCCGTAGGCGGTGCCGCCTACCTCGTCGCCAAAGCCATCAAAGCCTCAAAAGTCGTTGGCTTTGCCGATCTGGGCATGGAAGCCATCTACGAATTCGAGTTGCAAGACATGCCGGTGACGGTGGCGGTAGACTCAAGCGGCTCGGCCATTCACACCACCGGCCCGAAAGAATGGCAAATCAAAATCGGCAAAATTCCGTATTCGGAACCTGCGGCACACTGAGTTTTCTTTGGCGCAAAAAAAGCCGGCCACACGCCGGTTTTTTTTCATCGAATAGCCCTATTTTCAACCCGTAAACTGCACACGTTACCGAGCGGCTCACGGTGCATTTTTTCTAACCACTTACCGTCATTCCCGTGCAGGTGAGAAGCCCTATTCGTCAATCTGATCAAGATCTTAAAAAGACTGGCTGGATAAACGAACTGGATTCCGGGTCAAGCCCGGAATGACGATAAATCAAAGGGTTAGCGGTAGAATAAATTCACCGCACACAGCGACTTGGTGTTACTTGGCCGTCTCGCTGGCCTTCATTTTTTCACAAACATTACGGCGTGGTGTTGGCAATGTCACCCCTTTTTCTTTGGCGCGCACTTCCATCGCGCTACGATGCTCTGCCTGCGTTTGCACACACTCATCATAGCTTTTAATTTCACG
>CAIWVX010000168.1 GCA_903916205.1 uncultured beta proteobacterium | reverse complement strand
GACGATCTCATCCCAAACAATGCTGCCATGATCGGTGACGCCGAGATCTGTGCCGGTTTTATCGGCGGCAAGTACGCCGCCGATAAAACAAATGACGAGAAACCCGAGCAGTTCAAAATCGCTCATCAACGGCCGTAGCAGCGGGAAGGTGGCCCAAGCGAAAAGAGTGCCGACGGTGCCCGGTGCAAACGGCGAAAGACCGCTACCGAAACCGCAAGCGATCAGGTGAGCGGGGTGCGCAAAGAGAAAGCGCAGCGACGGTGAGTTACTAAATAGCTTAACCAAAATGATCGAATCCTTTGCGCGTGATAGGAAGGATGACACCGTTTTCGTCGAGCAGACGAACCTCATAAGCCGATGGGCTCTCAACAAAGCGACCGATACGCCAAAGCGGCAAATCAAGCTGGGCCGCCAAAGCGGCCAGCTCGTGGCGTGCGTTAAACGGGGCGGAAAACGCCAATTCGTAATCGTCGCCACCGGCAAGCTGAGCATTACGGGCCAGCTCCGGGGCCACGCCGAAGGGCAGGTAAGGGAGTTGCGTGCGATAGATTTCAACGCCCAGTTTTGAGCGCTCGGCAAGATGACCGACATCGGCCAGCAGGCCGTCGGAAATGTCGATGGCGGCATGAGCCAATTTGCGCTCACGCAGGGCCAATCCCAGTTCGATGCGTGGAGAAGGCTTTTGCAGTGCGGCGATACAACGTTGAGAAAATCCATGACTCAATTGAACCTGGTCAAGCAAATGGGCCAGCCCCAGAGCGGCTAGACCCAACTGGCCGGAAACCCACAGGTCATCATCGGTTTGAGCCGCATCGCGGCGCAGAGCGGTTCCAGCGGGAACTTCGCCCAGCGCGGTGACGCATAGATTGAGCGGGCCGCGCGTGGTGTCTCCGCCGACCAGTTCGGCGCCGTAACGTCCGGCGCAGGCAAAGAAGCCGTCGGAAAAAGCGGCTAACCAAGATTCATCTGCTCGCGGGAGGCTACCGGCAAGAAGAACCCAGCGCGGTTTGGCACCCATTGCAGCGAGATCAGAAAGATTGACCGCCAGGGTTTTCCAGCCCAACTGGAAAGGGTCGGTATCGGCTAAAAAATGCCGGCCGGAAACCAGCATATCGGTCGTAATCGCCAATTCCATACCCAGCGATGGGGCGAGCAAGGCGCAATCGTCACCGGGGCCAAGCACCGCTTGGGGTGTCGGCTTGGCAAAATAACGGGCGATCAGGTCAAATTCGCTGGGCATGTCTTCAAGCGCTTTCAACACCGCCGATACAAAGGCTCAGCGCACACAGAAAAATACAATTTTTTGTCTCCGTGGTTTTTGTGCCTTGAGGCGTTCGATGTCGAAGGCGCTTAGCTTTTTGCTCGTGCGGCGCGTTTGGCTTCGACTTCAGCCGGGCGAAGTTTGTTGGCTAATTTGTCGAGCACGCCATTAACGTATTTGTGGCCATCGGTGCCACCAAAGCCTTTAGCCAGTTCAATGGCTTCGTTGATGATCACGCGATACGGCGTCTGCGGGTAATTAGCCAGTTCGTAAGCACCGGCCAATAGCACACTGGCCTCGACGGGGGAGAGTTCATTGAATGGGCGATCAAGATGCACCTGAAGCTGTTCTTGGAGCGCAACTTGTTGCGCTAAAACGCCGCGCAGCAGTCCGACAAAAAACTCGCGATCAGCTTTATCAAACCCCTCGCAGTCGCGCAGGTGGGCTTCGATGGCCGATTTGTCGTTAGCGCTCAATTGCCATTGATACAAACCTTGCAGGGCGAATTCACGGGCCCGGCGGCGTGGCGACTTAACGACCGGCTTGTTTGGCTTGTCCGCACTATTGGAGGAGGTTTCTGGTTTCATTGTCATACCGATCTTTTTTCCATGGCGCGCAGCAGATTAGCCATTTCAATGGCGGTACGGGCGCAGTCGGCCCCTTTTTGCTGCATACGTGCGATGGCTTGGTCGTCATCCTCGCAGGTCAAAATACCGTTAGCCACCGGAACGCCGGTATCCAGTTGCACTTCCATCAGCCCTCGGCAAGCATCGTTGGATACGATCTCGAAATGATAGGTTTCGCCACGAATGACCGCTCCGAGCGCAACTAGCGCATCAAAACGCTTGCTTTGGGCCATTACTTGCAGCGTTAGCGGGATTTCCAGAGCGCCGGCGACCGTCGCCAGCGTCATGTTGGCATCGGCCACACCGAGTTTTCGCAGTTCGCCAACACAGGCCGCCAAGAGACCTTCGCAGATCGCCGGATTGAAACGGCTCATAACCATCCCGAGCCTTAGCCCGGAACCGCTGAAGGAAGGTTCAAATTCATCAATTTGATCGTAATACGGCATGAGCGGCTTTCAGGTGGTATTAGGCGAGTTCGTCTAGGTTGGCGACATAGCCGGTGATTTCGAGGTCAAAGCCGGTCATGCTCGGCATACGACGCGGGCTGGAGAGCAACTTCATTTTGCGCACCCCGAGATCACGCAGAATCTGCGCACCGATGCCGTAAATGCGCGAATCCCATTTGGCGGCAGGGTTCTTAACAGCGACGGTTTCCATCAGAGCGGCGAGAATATCCTGACCGCTTTCGCTACGCCGCAGCATGACAATAACCCCGGTTTCCGCACTGGCCAGCGCTTTTTGCGCAAGATCAAGCGAGAACCGATGCCGCCCGCTAGTTACATCGAGAAAATCAAGAACCGACAGCGGTTCGTGGACGCGAACCAGCACTTCGCGCTCTGGCGAAATAATCCCTTTGGACAAAGCCAAATGAACTTCACCAGTGGTTTGATCGGTGTAGGCATACAACATGAACTCGCCATGCGTCGAGGTTACGGGCTTGCTGAACGTACGTTCAACCAGCGTCTCATGGTGACTAAGGTAATGAATGAGATCGGCAATCGTGCCAATTTTCAGTCCATTCTCGAGAGCAAAGAGAATGATGTCAGGAAGACGAGCCATCTAGCCATCATCTTTTAGGATTTCACAAATGACCGATGATGGCTCAAGTCCAGCGATTTGAGCCAAATCGCAACCGGCCTCGGTGTGCCCGGCACGCACCAGAACGCCGCCCGCTTTGGCAGTAATCGGGAAAATGTGGCCGGGCTGAACAATATCTTCCGGTCGAGCATTGCGGGCAACCGCCGTTTGAATCGTATGCGCCCGATCATGCGCTGAGATCCCTGTGGTAACGCCGCTGGCCGCTTCAATGGAAACGGTGAACGCCGTGCTGTACAGGCTTTTATTATCACGCGCCATCTGCGTCAAGCCGAGCTGCTTACTACGCGCCTCGGTGACGGTTAGGCAGACCAAGCCACGCGCATGCTTGACCATAAAGTTAATGGCTTCGGGCGTAACGTGCTCGGCAGCAATAACGAGATCACCTTCATTTTCGCGGTCTTCTTCGTCAACCAGAATAACCATACGCCCAGCGCGTATCTCAACGACAATTTCTTCAATGGGAGAAATATCTGGGGAAGTGCTATGAGGGGCCATCAATTGTTCTCCAGACGATTGTTCAAATCGTCGCCGGTGAGCCTGCGCTCAACGTAGCGGGCGATTAGATTGAATTTTCTCATGCCCACACTTTTAACGCTACCCGTAGTATTGCCAAGAAACCCATCAATAATCAGTAACGAAGAACGGATGAAAGACCTGTGCCAAGAAGCCCTATTGGACAAAAAACGTAGGCCGAAATTTATAGATTTAGGACACCTTCGTGCTCTGCCGTGGATCAGCTATCCCGACAAATATGTACCCCAACAGCAACTTGTTTTCCATCTCCATGACTCGCCAAAAAAGATAGAAAACTACACAAATCAAGCGACGGAGAACAGACTCTCTCCAGTTCGTTGATTGTGAACGACTATTTCAACTGTTCACGACATTGGAATTTATGCAATCACCTTGCATAGGCGCGATTGCTACAACATAAAACGATCAGCATGATGTGCTTTAACTAGCCGCCACACCTGTCTTATGAGTTCTGCACGTGGCTTTTTCAGCGGGTAAGTTTGGGCACCGCCTTAGAATTATGTGCCAGTTGCGTACCCATTCCCAAGAAACGTGCTGGATTCTGCGGTATCCCTTTGAAGCGCACTTCAAAATGCAGATGTGGCCCGGTTGTCCGCCCGCTATTGCCGCTAAGGCCAAGGTGCTGTTCGCGCTTTACGATCTGCCCGAGCTTAACGTCGACTTTCGACAAGTGAGCATAACGCGATGAGAAATCATTCCCGTGATCTATTTCGATCATATTTCCGTATTGTGGATGATATTCAGCGGTCATCACCACCCCGCCGGCAGAAGCAATTACCTTGCTCCCCGATTCGGTAACAAAATCAATCCCTTCATGCATGGCCCCGACACCAGCGATGGGGTCAAGGCGGTACCCGAACGTTGACCCGATGTGATTGGCGTTGACTGGCACAATCGTTGGCAACAGGGTGGTCTTGATGCGCCGTTCCATCAATTGTGACTCAAGGGCCGTCAGACTATCATTACGCTGCTCGACGACCTCGGACAGACGATCAATTTCACGTTGCAATTCATTGACCGATAACGGTCGTGTAGACGGGATCAAAGGGCCACCCTGCCCATCGCTGCTTTTGCCCCCATTTTTTTGCAGGATAATGCCAGTCTGCTTGGAGATTCTTTCACCCAACAAGTCCAGACGCATCAATTGGGCCTGCATCTCCCCTAATTTGATGGCCATCGACTTCACGTTATCGCGTATATAGCCTTCTGCTTTGCGGTTTTGCATCTGTTGAACGGCGGCCACAAGCTCAGAGGCAAAGGGCATATTGAAACGCAATCCGACCCAAGAAAATAAAAATGAGGTAGCAAAAGCCAAGACGATGAACGTTGCCACAACGGCACCGATCAAGCGCGGTGTGATATGTAAGGTCTTGGCAGTTGCCAGACGATTGGATACGAGAATAATATGCACGCTAACTCTCCTCCAAAAACACGATGCAAAAATCTTTAAAATCGTTTCTCGAAACAGCCGACGGTGCGGATCAAGTTCTGGCGCACGCCAGATTACTCATCAAGCTAACTCGTCTGTACCAAGAAATCGCTCCGACAGCGCTGGGACGCGCCAGCCATCTGGTCAATTACAAATCCGGCACGGTGATTATTCATGCCGTCAATGCGCCGGTGGCGACCAAACTACGTCAATTAGCCCCTACGTTAGCTAGGGGTTTTTGCCAAAAGGGGATTGAGTGTAACGACGTTCAGATTAAAGTGCAAGCAGATGAAACAATCAAACAATCAACGAGTTCCACGCAAAAGCCACTGAGTGCAAGAAGCAGCCAAACCCTCGAAGGCTTACGCGACTCGTTGCCAGAATCGCCATTACGCGCAGCGCTGGCAACCCTGTTAGCAAGAACGCCGAGGCAGGAATAAGGCGTGTTGCTCGTGACTGTGAACAATCAAAAAATCCACCACAGAGGCACTAAAGACGCAGAGAAAGCGCAGAGGCAACCTTTGTTCTAAAAAGTTTCTCTGCGAAACCTCTGTGTCTCTGTGGTGAAGGGTTAGGCATTTATTCACTCCCTCAAAATGCCGAGGCGGCCAGCCATCGGGTAATGGACTGCGGAGCTTGGGTTTGATCTTCGAACGACACGTACTCCCAAGTTTCTGGCTTCGCCAGCAATTCACGCGCTATCGCATTGTTCAAGGCATGGCCGGACTTATGGGCGGTAAAGGAAGCCAGCAGAGGGTGTCCAATTAAGTAAAGATCGCCAATGGCGTCAAGCACCTTGTGTTTGACGAATTCATCGGGATAACGCAGACCGTCGCCATTTAAGACTCGGAACTCGTCGAGCACCACCGCATTGTCTAAGCCGCCGCCTTGCGCCAGACCGTTCTCGCGTAGCCACTCAACCTCCTGCATGAAACCAAAAGTACGGGCGCGAGCGATTTCGCGAACATAGGAGTGCTCACCAAAATCAAGGCTAACCACCTGACCGGTGCGGGCAATCGCCGGATGATTGAAAACAATTGAAAAAGTTAGCTTAAACCCATCGTAAGGCTCGAAGCGCGCCCATTTGTCGCCCGTTTTATCGCTCTCGCGTACTTCTATCGGCTGCTTAATGCGGATGAATTTCTTGGCCACGGGCTGCTCTTCAATCCCCGCCGACTGAATGAGAAACACGAACGGGGCCGCCGAACCATCCAGAATCGGCACTTCCGCCGCATCAAGATCGACGTAAGCATTGTCTATCCCGAGACCGGCAAACGCCGACATCAAATGCTCAATGGTGCCGACCTTAGCGCCCTCTCGCTCCAGACAAGAACACATGCGGGTATCGCCGACCATCAATGCCGAGGCAGGCAAATCGACGACGGGATCAAGATCAATACGGCGAAAAATGATCCCCGTATTAGGGGCCGCAGGCCGCAAGACCATGACCACCTTGACCCCTGAATGCAAACCAACACCGGCGGCACGGATCACGGATTTGAGCGTTCTTTGTTTGAGCATGTGACTGAAATAGAAAAGGAATTAGCCGGATTTTAACACAGTGCAAGACGGCCACAATCCGGCTCTTTTTTGCTCGCAATTGTCATTGATAATCAGACTTGATTATCAATGACAATTGCTTTTTTTTTTTTTTTGCAAAAGATACGTTACAATTATGCCCACAAAAAGAGTAAGTGTTTAAATAGCGCTCACGCAAAAAATTCATAGGACTAAATTTTTTTAATTTAATAGGGTCGAAAATCATGCAAAGAATACGCAGTTTAAAATTATTAACCCTCGCTTCTGCTGTCAGCGGAATGCTGTTATTGGGCGGGTGTGGCGGCGGCGGTGGAAGTAGTCCTGCCGCAGATGTCCCGACTGGCATGACTGTAGCGCCGTCTTACGGACAGTTTAATAGTTCTACGCCGGTCGCGCTGAAAAAGCTGGATGGGACAGTGCTTTCAAGCGGGAAAGTTGGGACCGATGGCACGGCTGTTCTTTCTTACGCGGGACACACCGGGCCGGTTCTTGTTGAGGTTCAGGGGGGGGCTGGCGTGAAGTATTGGGATGAGGGTACTGGCCAACTTGAGGACTTTCCTGACGGTAGCACGCTACGCGCCTTAGTGCCCACACCACAGGCCTCCGTAGGCGTAACGCCACTGACCAATGCGACGGCGGTTAAGCTTGAGGCGGAGGGTGGCGCTAGCGGGTTCGTGAATATCACCGCCGCCAGGATCAAGGACGTCAATGAGCGAATGGGCGCCGTTTATGGCATCGCCGATGTGTTGGAAGCCCCCATTCTGGTGGCGAGCAATTCTGCCATTGCCGACTTTTCAGAAGCCAATACAAAACACAAATACGCAGCCATTCTCGCCGCCTTGGCGAAAACAGCACCGGCAGGCTCTAACGCCGCCAAAGTGGCCAAAGGTTTCGCTTTGGACATGTCGGATGGAGTGCAAGATGGCCAATATACGACCAGTGCTAAAACGGTTGCCGTGATTACAGACGGCTATGATAGTAATGCCGACGTTGTCGCGAAATACAGTGCCGCACTTGATTTCTTAGCGCCAGGTAAGCCTAAAATCACTGGCGGATTGACGGTTAAAAAAGATGTCTCCGATAGCAAGTACGTCACAAAACAACAAACTTCCGATATTCAACTTGCCAAGGATATGTTCAACGAACTGCGAACGACGCTGAACGCGTTTGTCAATAAAAACAAAACGGGGCTTCTCGATACCCAAGCGCAGAGAGTTAATACTGATTTGAGCAGTAATGTGAGTCCGAAGCTAATGGAGATTACTCGCAGAGTCGGCGCACTGGATCATGCCACGCTAGCCTACGACGATGCGCTGGCTGCGGGAACCCATGGTTTTGTGTCGGGCACCAGTCCAGTGGACGGTTCAGCAACAATGATCCGTCAAAGCGGTAACCCATGGGGTTCAATTTTAGGCATGGGTGATCATAATATTTGCTGGACGGGTTCGACTGCGGGAGGTCTCAGCAAGATCACTTGCTTGCATGCGAGTGAAAAAAGTAACTATTCCTATTCTTTTACTAGTGGGGGGCTGAGTATTCCGTATATTGCATTTGAAGTCACAAAAGAAAACGGTGTATACAGCTATACGGCCACCCGGTATAACTACAGTGGCTCCTTGTCTCAGCGTGCGCAACTCGCGTCAAGTGAGCCTGTAGGCACCGGCACTGGTTCTGTGACGCGAGATAGCAACGGTGTTTTAAGCACCCTTGATCTCAACGGTACCTTGCCAAATACAGACCTGGATAGAAGCGGTTATGTGGACAAGGTGAAGCTTTTGGTTACGAGCGAGCTCCTTTCGGGCACCACCTCCACCTACCGAAAAACCCAGACCGGTTCGATTTCAACAAGCAAGGCTGGTGCGCTGACGCTGACGATATCGCTCGATAGCGGCAGTTATTATGACCTTGAAGTACTCAGTACCGGGTCGAATACGCTCAGGGGAAAATGGGTCGTTACGGCGAAAACAGCCGCAAATACCTTCGCAGGCACTCTGGAGATGGATAATTTCATGCTCGACGTCAATGGGAAAAATTATGCCCCCACCACCATGAACTTCAATGGATCGGTGAGTGAAGTCGCCAGCGGTGGATCGACGCTGACGGGCAAGCTGGTTGCCGCAGTGAGCGATTATGCCCAATACGATGCGGCTCAGCCTAACTCCGCAAGCAATTACGCAGGAAACACGCTGGCCTTCACCGGTACGGTACAAGCACCCGGTCGTCCGTTGCTGACTTTGGAACTTTCTGGCATGTCGTCGGATTACCAAACAGAAGGGCTGGTGCTGAAGTATAGTTATGATAATGTCGTTATTACCGGCACGGGCAAGTCTTATAAAGCCAGCAGTGGCGTCACTGCTGACCAGAATATGACAATCAGCAATCAGGACGGGATTCAGGTAACGCTTGAGAGCAACCAGAGTGCCACTACGCCGAAAATGGTGACCAAGTCAGGTGTCAATTTGGCAAAAATTATTGACGGCATGATCTACTATTTAGGTGCTAGTGGCGAGACGCAATCCTTGTTTTAAGCACAGGCTCGTTTTCTGCAGCATCTCATCCGGCGGTGATTCACCGCCGGATTTTTTTAGTGAACCCTTATGATAAAAATCAAACTAAAAATCAAACGACTCGCCACGGGCGTTTTTCTGTGTGCGCTGTTCCCCCTCACGGGGCACGCCGAAGGGCTGCTGTCAATTAACAATCCGGCAAACCACAGCCAGGAACGCGGTGCCTATGCGGCTATCGAAGCTTTTGAGGGTAACGATCAAATCGCCATGGGCCAATATGGCAAGGATTGGAAAGGTGATTATTCGCCGCGTAGTGGCACCAATCTCGGGCTGCTTTCCGCGCGGGCCGAAAGCGGTGTGCAGTGGCAAGGCTTTCGCTTGGGTGGGCTGTATCGGGTCGATGTCATGATTGAAGCCAGCCGCGATGCGTCTGATCTGATACGGCAATACGTGACCCAAAGTGGCTATGATCTGGGTCGACGGTATCAGCTCGATTTTCTCGCCAAGGGGTTCGAGGCGGAGGGTACGCGACTCAGCAAAAGCTTTGAGTTGGCGCTGAATGATCAATGGAAAATGGATGTAGGGCTTGGCGTGTCTTATCTGCGGGCCAAACGTACCCGGCTAGGATCGCTTTCCGGTCAGGCGCTGACGCAGAACGAGAAAGATTTCGACGTGTCAGGCGTGTTCAGTGACAGCGATAGCAAAATGGACGTGACCAGTCTCAAAAAATTCAACGCGCCCTACGGCCTGTTGGCCACCCCGACCGGGCAAGGTTATTCCGTCGATGCGGGAATGGTGTTGCGGCATGGAGAGAGTGGCGTGCGCACCGAATTAGCGGTGGCCGATCTGGTGGGTCGTATTGATTGGAAAGATTTGCCCACGAATGTGACGGCTTTAAATACCGCAACGAAATCTTATGATGCCAATGGGTATGCACAGATTAACCCGACGGCTACGCGGATCAGCAGCTACCAAAACCTGACCCAAACCCTTGATCCTAAGGTTTGGATGG
>CAIWVX010000167.1 GCA_903916205.1 uncultured beta proteobacterium | reverse complement strand
TTCATAGCGCCAGCGTTACGGCGGCTAATGTCCATGACAGTCACGAAGTACCGAACTTGCTGCATGGGGGAGAAACCCGTTTCTACGGCGATAGCGCCTACCGGGGCAAGGCACAGCGAGAGCGGCTCAAGGCCATTGCAAAAAATTTATCGCACTAAATTAGTGCCTAATAGGATTAAATTGCACCGCGCTGGTGCCGCAAAGAACGGCAAGAAAATAATAATCCCTTATGGCACAATAACTCGTTCGCGGCGTATGGTTTGGCATGGATTCTGCTAATAACCGGAGCACCTATTATTTTTAAAACTGCCGGAATCACCGGTATTCGCTGAGGAGACTTTGCATATGGCAAGCCCGCAAGATGTAGTCAAGATGGTTAAAGAAAACGACATTAAATTTGTCGACTTTCGCTTCACTGATACCCGTGGTAAAGAGCAGCACGTCACTGTGCCGGTCAGTGCCTTTAGCGAGGACAAATTCGAGAGCGGTCACGCTTTTGACGGTTCTTCAATCGCGGGTTGGAAAGGGATTCAAGCCTCCGACATGCAGTTGATGCCTGATCCTGATACGGCCTTCATTGATCCGTTTATGGACGAAGCCACGGTGGTTATCACCTGTGACGTTGTTGAGCCGGACACCGGTAAAGGCTACGACCGTGATCCGCGTTCAATCGCCAAGCGTGCCGAAGCTTATCTGAAGTCATCGGGTGTTGGCGACACGGCCTACTTTGGCCCAGAGCCTGAGTTTTTCATTTTTGACGGCGTCGAATGGAGTGTCGACATGTCCGGTTGCCACTTAAAAATCCACTCTGCAGAAGCGGCTTGGGGTTCGGGTGAAAAGAACGACGGATCGGGCGCTTCCGGCCATCGTCCTGGCGTCAAAGGGGGCTACTTCCCCGTACCGCCGGTTGATAGCTTGCATGACATCCGTTCGGCGATGGTGCTGGCGCTCGAAGAAATCGGCATTCCGGTTGAAGTTCATCACCATGAAGTGGCGACGGCGGGTCAATGCGAAATCGGCACCCTGTTCAACACGCTCGTACGTCGCGCTGACTGGACGCAAGTTCTGAAATACGTGGTGCACAACGTGGCTCACCAATATGGCAAAACGGCTACTTTTATGCCGAAACCCATCGTCGGTGACAACGGTTCAGGTATGCATGTGCACCAGTCGATCTGGAAAGACGGTAAGAATCTGTTTGCTGGTAACGGTTATGCTGGCCTATCCGAAACCGCACTTTTCTACATTGGCGGCATCATCAAACATGCCAAGGCGCTGAATGCCATTACCAATCCAGGCACCAATTCCTACAAGCGTTTGGTTCCGCATTATGAAGCGCCGGTCAAGCTGGCTTACTCGGCCAAGAATCGCTCGGCTTCGATTCGCATTCCGCATGTGGCGTCTGAAAAAGGCCGTCGTATTGAAACGCGTTTCCCTGATCCGATCGCCAATCCTTATTTGTGCTTCTCGGCGCTGATGATGGCGGGTCTGGACGGTATTCAAAATAAGATTCACCCCGGCGACCCCGCCGACAAGAATCTTTATGATCTGCCGCCAGAAGAAGATGCCAAGATCCCAACCGTTTGCGCCAGTCTTGATGAAGCGCTCGCGGCGCTTGACGCGGATCGTGAATTCTTGACCCGTGGGGGTGTTTTCAGCAACGCGTGGATTGATGCTTATCTTGAGTTGAAGATGGATGAAGTTAACAAAGTTCGTATGACGACCCATCCCGTTGAGTTTGATCTCTACTACAGTTGTTAATTAGCGTTTTGTAATTAAAAAAGGACGGGCTTGCCCGTCCTTTTTTGTTTTTATCCCTGAAATTCGTTGCGCGTCATGGGTGCAATCGGTGGTCAATCGTTACGTTGTATTTCGCTAAATCATCAAATACACTGGCGCGGGTGTTGGTTTCTCTTTCTGAATTCCTAACTACTCAGGGAGATTGTTTTGTATAGAAAAAAGACTTCACCCCGGTGAGCAACTTGTTGCGCACGCGGACGCTCAAAATAAACGGTGCGCAACGCTTCGCGTTTCACACGCATGAGTTCTGACGTGGGTTTTGATGAGTCTTTGTTTCTCGTTCTTAATTGTTTCAATCGGATTGGATGGTAATGAAACTCCAGCGTTTGTTTTTTTTAGCCACATTATTGTTTCTGTCGACCCGTGTATGCAATGCGGATGTGATGTACCAATGTATTGATGAACGCGGGCATAAGTCGTTTTCCAACCTTAAACCTTCGGGCAAAGGAAGTAACTGCGTTTCGATGGATTTGAGTGCTTCCTCGGCTTCGTCTTCGAAACCGAGCGCACAATCCAGAACAGAAACGCCAGCCAATTTCCCCAAAGTAGATCAAAACTCACAGAGAGCACGAGACGGCGATAGGCGGCGGATTTTGGAGAGTGAACTGGAGTCCGAGCAGAAAAGCCTTGATCTGTCGAAAAAAAAATTGGCCGAACAAGAGGATCTGCGCAACGGCGATGAACGAAACTATCAGCGGGTTCTTGACCGCTTGCAACCTTTCAAGGACAAAATCGCCTTACACGAGCGCAATATTGAGGCCATCCAAAGAGAAATTTCCAATTTACGTTGAACCTGACAGAGTTCAATTGTTGTTCCTCCAAGCACATGCCGCCATTCTTACCTAACGCCAATCCGTTTAGCGGGCTAGACCTGCTTTCGTCGTCCGTGATTCTGCTCGACGGTGATTTTTCCATTCGTTACATCAATTCGGCGGCTGAAAGTCTGTTGGCTATTAGCCGTAAGTCGGTGGCCGGAGTCAAACTGGAGAACGTCGTGTATTGCCCCGTGGCCTTGCTGACCGCGCTTGACAATGCCTTAGCGCATGGCTGGAGTTATACCAGCCAGAGCATTGAGTTGAAGCGCGGAGATGGCGTCATGCTGCATCTTAACTGCACGGTTAGCCCGACCGAAATGAGCGAAGCACGCTTGTTGGTGGAGTTTTGGCCGATTGAGCAACAAATCAAAGCGACGCGCGAAGAGCGTTTGTTGGAACAACAGTTAGCCAATCGCGAATTGATCCGCAATCTGGCGCATGAAATCAAGAATCCGCTAGGGGGAATTCGCGGTGCTGCGCAGTTGCTAGAACATGAGTTGAACAACCCCGGCTTACGTGAATACACCCAAATCATCATCAAAGAGGCAGATCGTTTGCAGGATCTGATGAAGCG
>CAIWVX010000166.1 GCA_903916205.1 uncultured beta proteobacterium | reverse complement strand
GCTTGATCGTCAACAGGCCTTTGGTTACAGCCAAGAAGACATCAAGTTTATTCTGGAACCGATGGCTAAAACCGGCGAAGAAGCCACCGGCTCGATGGGCAATGATTCGCCGCTGGCGGTGTTGTCGAACCGGAACAAGCCGCTCTTTAATTATTTCCGCCAGTTGTTTGCTCAGGTGACTAATCCGCCAATCGACCCGATCCGTGAGCAACTGGTCATGTCGCTGGTCTCGTTTATCGGCCCCAAACCGAACCTGCTGGGGATTAATGAAATCAATCCGCCGTATCGCCTTGAGGTGACGCAGCCGGTGCTTAGTTTTTCCGACATGGTTAAGTTGCGCAATATTGCGACTTACACCGATGACAAGTTCCATTCGGCAGAACTCGATATTTGCTATCCCTTGGTCTGGGGCAATGAGGGCGTCGAAGCGCGTTTGGCTTCGTTGTGTTCCGAAGCAGAAGAGGCCGTGCATCGCGGTTGCAGCATCCTGATTGTTTCGGATCGCAAAATGGATAACGTCAACGTCGCTATTCCGGCGCTTTTGGCGACCTCTGCGGTGCATCAACATCTGGTTACCCAAGGTTTGCGTACCCGAGTGGGTCTCGTCGTTGAAACCGGTTCGGCGCGTGAAACGCACCATTTTGCAGTGCTGGCAGGTTACGGTGCCGAAGCTGTGCATCCCTATCTGGCGCTTGAAACACTGCAACAGATGGCCGGTGATGATGGCGAAAAATATATTAAGCATTTCGTCAAAGGGATTGGTAAAGGTCTGCTCAAGGTGATGTCCAAAATGGGCATTTCGACCTACATGTCTTATACCGGCGCTCAGATTTTCGAGTCCATTGGTTTGCAGAAAGAATTAGTCGATAAATACTTTACCGGCACGTCGACGCAGATCGAGGGTATCGGTCTCTTTGAGGTGATGGAAGAAGCGATACGTCAGCACAAAATCGCCTTCAGTAACGATCCGGTCATGGCCGATATGCTTGACGCCGGTGGCGAGTACGCCTTTCGCATTCGGGGTGAAGAGCACATGTGGACGCCGGATGCCATTGCTAAATTGCAGCATTCGACGCGCTCAGGAAAATACGACACCTATAAGGAATACGCCAAGATCATCAACGATCAGAGCAAGCGGCACATGACATTGCGCGGCCTGTTCGACGTCAAATCGGCAGGGCCAGCCGTCCCTCTGAATGAAGTTGAGTCGGCCAAGGAGATTGTTAAACGTTTTGCGACCGGGGCCATGTCACTGGGTTCGATTTCGACCGAGGCGCACAGCACGCTGGCCATTGCCATGAACCGTATCGGCGGCAAATCGAACACCGGCGAAGGCGGTGAAGACCCGGCGCGTTTCAAACCGGTCAAGGCCGGGCAGATGGTCTCCGAGATCATCGGCAAAGGCCGCATCGAACGCGATTATCAGCTCAAAGAAGGCGACAGTTTACGTTCGGCCATTAAACAGGTGGCTTCGGGTCGTTTCGGCGTAACCGCAGAATACTTGGTCAACGCAGATCAGATTCAGATCAAGATGGCCCAGGGAGCCAAACCGGGTGAGGGCGGCCAGTTGCCGGGGCATAAGGTGTCGGAATACATCGGTTTTCTGCGCCACTCGGTGCCGGGCGTGGTGCTGATTTCGCCGCCACCACATCACGACATTTACTCGATTGAAGATCTGGCGCAACTCATTCATGATCTGAAGAACGTCAATTCGAAAGCCTCAATCAGCGTCAAGCTGGTTTCTGAGGTAGGGGTCGGCACTGTGGCTGCCGGGGTCACCAAAGCTAAGGCCGATCACTTGGTGATCGCCGGTCATGATGGCGGTACCGGTGCCAGCCCGCAGTCGTCAATCAAACATGCCGGTTCGCCGTGGGAACTGGGATTGGCCGAAACGCAGCAAACGCTGGTGCTTAACCGCTTGCGTGGTCGCGTTCGCGTACAGGCCGATGGGCAGATGAAGACCGGTCGAGACGTTTTGATCGGTGCCTTGCTGGGGGCCGACGAGTTCGGTTTTGCGACGGCTCCGCTGGTCGTTGAGGGCTGCATCATGATGCGTAAGTGTCACCTCAATACCTGTCCGGTTGGCGTAGCGACTCAAGATCCCGCACTGCGCCGTAAGTTCTCGGGGCAACCTGAACATGTGGTTAACTATTTCTTCTTTGTTGCCGAAGAGCTACGCGAACTAATGGCCCAAATCGGGATTCGTACTTTTGACGAACTGATAGGCCGCGCCGATTTGCTCGATATGCGTCAAGGCATTGAACATTGGAAAGCCAAGGGGCTTGATTACAGCCGCATTTTTTATTGCGCCGCAAAAACGGCGGATAATCCGGTGCTGCATTGCGAAACTCAAGATCATGGCCTAGCCAAGGCGCTTGACAAGCAGCTCATCGAATTGGCTAAACCGGCGCTAGAAAAGG
>CAIWVX010000165.1 GCA_903916205.1 uncultured beta proteobacterium | reverse complement strand
TTCATGCGCATGGTGGCCTACCTTTAGGGGGTATGTCGCTGTGAAACCCAACGTTGTGTTTCCGAGTATTCCCCTGAATGGTGCTTGGTTTACCGTCTATCTTCCGCACGGTGGCATCCGTCAGTTTATGGACCATGACGTTTTCGCGGCCTACCTTGACGAATTCTGTAAAAACGGGTTCGAGGTCACGCAATGGTTCGACTCGCACTCTTGCGTCCTTGAGGTTGCGCCATGAATGCGCCAGCGTTGGCGACTGAGCGTAGCGAAGGCGGCAACGTTGGCGCGGGGCTTGTCCCATTTAAAACAAGTGGTAACGTCATATCGTTTGCCCCTCCAATCGTTGCCGAAAGGCGAATCAAACGGCTAAAAAAGTCGGTATGGGCATCAGGACACCTCCACGGGCTCGCAGATAACGGGTTCCGTCCTCATCAATGCTGGTTCGTCACTCTGACCTATCGCGGCGTTAAAGACTGGCAACCACGCCACATCAGCGAATCCATCAGGAAATACCGCACGTGGTGCAAACGTAAGGGTGTTCCCTGCCGTTACACCTGGGTCGCTGAGCTTCAAGGTCGTGGTGCGGTTCATTACCACATGCTCGCGTGGCTCCCGCAAGGTGTCCGTATGCCCCAATGGGACCGTACCTATGGGACAAGCTCTAGCTTCTGGCCCCACGGCATGACAAACACCCAAAAAGCCCTTGGGGGCGTTGGCTACCTCATGAAGTACCTATCCAAGTTGGGCGAACTAACCAAGGTCCCCCCGGGCTTGCGTCTGTATGGCGTCGGCGGCCTGGATCGCACGGGGCGGCAGGTCCGGTCCTGGCTCAATTTGCCCGAGTGGGTTAAGGCTGAGTACGGGGTGGGTGAAATTAGTCGGTGGATGGGCCGTTTGATGGTCATTGCCACGGGTGAATTACTCGAAGCTGCTTATAGCGTGAGTCATATCCCGCACGGGCTCATCGTTAAGCCTTTGCGGGAGCTTGCCCAACGTTTCCATAACGGGGCGTATTCCACGTTTCCGAGGGCCGTAGCGTGAAAACACAGCGACAAGGGCGATCCCTTCTCGGTGCGCTTTTGCATCGTTCAATGGAGTTTCAGAAATGAACAAAGTTAAAGCTGGCCTTTTGGCCGTTGGTTCGATGGCTGGTAGCGCCTTTGCTGCTGTTCCTGCTGACGTTACGACAGCGATCACCGACATGAAGGCCGACGCCTTGACGGTGGCTGGTGCCGTGCTGGTGGCAATCATCGCTGTTGCAGCGGTGAAGTTCATCCGTAAGGGTCTGTAAAAGGGTTTGTAATGTCTTACCAAGTTGGGGATGCTTGCTATTCGACGCAACTCGCGGCCGTTCAAGCAATGGCAGCGGGTGAAATTGGCAAAATTACTCCAATTGGTACGGCGTCTTATGTGGTGGACGTTACAGCTACTACGGCTACGTCCATCACTTATCTTCTTCGCAATGTGTCTACTACCGCGACTGTCACAAAAGTTGCAACCGTCACGCCGCAAACCTGCGGCCTTCTTGACACTGCCGACGGTCTAATTATTTCCTGGGGCATTGCTGCGGCGTGGCTTGCGGCGTATGGCCTTATGTTTTTACGCAAGGGGTTGCACGAATGACACCCGCTTTCATTGCCGTAATGCTCGGCGTTCTTGGGTTTGTATGGATCATCCTAAAAGACTAGCGTGTTTCGCTCTGCTTGTTGCTTCCTTTTGCGGTAGTGTCAGCGCAGGATATGCTCAAGTGGCGGTCCCTCCTGGCTGGTCCGGTGCTCCTGGTGGGTGGACGTTTAACCCTGCTGCGGGTGCTGCCAATGGGTCTACGTTCGTGAATGGCACGGTTCGCACCAATACAGCGTTGAACGTCGGGGGTCGGGCTGTAACCATGCCAGCGGCGATGCGCTTCGCGTCGAATGCTCCTCGTATTGCTGCGCGGTTTGCGTTT
>CAIWVX010000164.1 GCA_903916205.1 uncultured beta proteobacterium | reverse complement strand
CTTAAGCGCACCGGGGTGCGCCTTGTTGTTGCCGAGCGGTTCCCCGCTGTTTACGGAGACATGGCTTGGGCCAGCATGCAGCTCCTCGCCCTGATCGCACTGAATAAATCAATCGCCTCGGTGGCGATCTTTAACACCCATGCCCCGGCATGACGCACCACCTTGCCCGGCAGGTGAAATAAACGCCAGCGCACGGTCGCCACTTGGCAACGCCCCCAGTCTGCGTCAAGGGCGGAATGCCTGAACAGAAGAAACAGATTGTGCGCAATGACGCCGATACGGAAGAAGGCAGCATTGGCTTTGAACTGTCCGCAGGGCATGCGTTCCATGCCGAAGCCGATCTTCAACGCCTTGATCCCATTTTCCGAGACCTCGCCACGCTGGCGATACCCAATTAGGGTGGCTTCTGTTGATTCGACCCGATGGCTGGCAATCACGTGATATCGAGGTTTGTCATCAAACAGTTCCCCCTGATGTTTGTGTTTGACGATAATCCGCTGAAAGGCCTTCTTCGTTTCGCTCATGCGATGCCAAGTTTCGGTGACGGCGCAGTCAGCGTAGTGTGTCCAAGCGCTTTCAGGGAGGTCGGCAATGAGCTTTTGTGTGGCAGCATCAAGATGTCCATCGTCACCACCTCTTGAGAACCAGTGTATCCAGCAACGCCTTGATCCCCGCCAGTTCGTTACCCTTGCCCACGGTGCCTTTTTGTCCCAGCGATACGCCCAGCGTGGTAGCGTAGGCACTCACTATGTGCAGCGCCGTATTCGGTCCGTCCTTTGTTCCTCTCACCGTCTTACCATCAAACGCCACAACCCCCTTGGACTCACCCACGTGGCGACTCTCCCACTGCCGGAAGCAACGCTCAAACACCGTGGTGTCCAGAACACGAAATACGGCTCCAAACGTGTCATGCGATGGTGTGCCATTTTTTAGTACAAGAAATGTCTTGAGCCACTCTTCCTCGCCTTCGCACCAGTCGGCCACATCACCCCATCCGTCCGCACCGCACAAATCGCCATCACGATCATTTCTTCAAGATCGTGTCGCCCCGCCGGACCTCTGCGGTGATCCTTTACCTCTGCAAACGCTTCCTGCAACGTCATCTTCGTCTCCCGATAAAGATCGAGAGCAAACCCTGTTTTACGACTGTTTACAAACCTATGTCATAAATCATTGGTCGTAAACCGTTTTTACGAGAGGTTTACGACATTTGCGCAAGCGATTGCCGTCGGAACTTAATTGACTGTTGGCGCGAATAACCTTGAGCTTGCTTCGATAATTTCATCTTCTATCTTCCGAAAGTAACGTCAATTTTACGTCACCCTTGGCAGACGAAATTTCGGGGGAAGATCAGCTTGACTCCGTTCCTCCAGTGCCGTCATCAGTGGATCGTTGCCAAAAGTACTGTCACCGCGCACCCGTTGCGGTTTCTTTTCCGGCGGCAGATCGTCGAGCGCCTGTAGCAGTCGGGGTTGAGTGTGCTTGGCCGTGTGCTCACTCCCAGCACGCACTTCAACACCCATCACTAGGCGGGTATGAGTTGTGTGTAATGGAATGAGCTAAACCCAAGGCCGATTTGCCCCATCAATAGGCCAGCGAGCGTTGAGCGGAGGGATGGCGATAAGTTCGCATAGACGCTCAATAAATACTTTGCGTGGAATCTCACGCGCCCCAAGTGAAGCGAGGTGCGGCGTGTTCATTTGGCAGTCGATTAAGCCGAAGCCTTGATCAACAAGATGACGAGCAAGGTGAGCCAAAGCGATTTTCGAGGCGTTGGTGACGAGCGAAAACATCGACTCGCCATAAAACATCTTGCCGATGGCGATTCCGTAAAGACCGCCAACCAGTGTGTCATCAATCCAGGTTTCAACCGAATGCGCGTAGTTCAGTTTGAACAGTGTCGTATAGGCTTGCTGCATTTCATGGCTGATCCAGGTGCCTTTTTGCCCCGAGCGTGGCGTTTGCGCACAGGCGTGGATTACGGCCTGAAAATCGTTGTCGAGCCGTATTTGGTAATCACCACGACGTAAAGTCTGGCGCAATGAGCGCGAGATTTTAAATTCGCTAGGAACCAGCACCATGCGCGGGTTGGGACTCCACCAAAGAATCGGCTCACCTGTCGAAAACCAAGGAAATATTCCTTGCCGATAAGCTTGAATAATGCGTTGTGGCGAAAGATCACCTCCTGCACAAAGCAAACCGTTCGGGTCACTTAGCGCGAGTTTGAGCGAAGGAAAAGCATCAGCGTTTTCAAGCCAGGGGATCATGGTGTTTGGGTTGTGTGTTTGGGTTGTTGTGAATCAGTCGTTACTCGGCATAATGGCCCGTCTCGCAGAGATTTATAGATTGGCCGCATCGCCCTAACTCGGAAGAAAAAGGACGCCTTGGCGTCCTGTGAGTTCGGTGTGGAATTGATTCCGCTATTCGGCGACGCGCCATGCGCCGTTATAGCGTTTGACCCAGTAGCTTTGGCTCATATCCTCAATCCGAATTTCAGAACCGGCACGCGGGGCGTGGAGAAAGCGGTTGTCGCCAAGATAGATACCAACGTGTGAGAAGGCGTGACGCATGGTATTGAAGAACACCAGATCCCCCGGCTTCAGTTCGCTTTTATCAATCACGTCACCGACCTGACTTTGCTCCTTGGCTGTTCTTGGCAGTAATTTTCCGAGTGACACTCTGAAAACCAGTTGAACAAAACCGCTGCAATCGAGCCCAATATCAGGATTGGTGCCACCGCGACGGTAGTTAATGCCGACGAGTTCCAGCCCTTTGAGGATCAAATCTTGTGCGCTGTTGGTATAGCGTTCAAACAGCGAAGGTTCTTCCAAAGGCTTCTGTAACGTCTCTACAGCCTGAGTTGAGCCGATTCCAGAAAGTGCAATAACGGCGACGACAAGTAGAT
>CAIWVX010000163.1 GCA_903916205.1 uncultured beta proteobacterium | reverse complement strand
CTTGGAGTTGTCGCTAGCGCTGTCGCTGGCGCTGTCGCTGTCGTTGGCGCTGGCGCTGTCGCTGTCGCTTTCGCTGTCGCTGGCGTTGGCGCTGTCGCTGTCGCTGTCGCTGTCGCTGGCGTTGGCGCTGGCGTTGGCGCTGTCGCTGGCGTTGGCGCTGTCGCTGTCGTTATCGTTGTCGAATGGTTAACCGGCTGGTCAAAGCGTACTAATCGTTTCGGCTTTTTCCTGCTACTGCTGACTCTCGTCTTACTGACAGGGTGCGTTATTTGCGCCTACCCGTTATCGGCGTTGGTCTCTTGGAAAAACATCGGGGCGCTGCTGCTTTTTTTGGGTGTGCTGACGCTGATCAATGCGCCTTTCGATTGGTTTTCACTGGGGCTGACGCGGGCTTTCCTGCGGCGGGGCATTGAGTTGGGCGGCTGGTGGCCCTACTTCCTCGCGCTGTTGGATGCCGCAAGCGCCTTGCTGATTGTGGCGCTGTTGTTGGGGTCGATGGTGATTGGGGTGCAGTTGTTCGATCATCTGGCGCTTCTCGGCGGCGGGAAGGCGGCGATTCTTCCCTTACAGCCGCTGTTTGATGGAATTAAGGCGCACCCTGAAGCCCCGGAATTCTGGTGGGTTTATGTGCTGTTGCTGTCCACGCTGATTCCCAGCGTCGTTAATCTGTTCATCGCCGGATTGGCGCTACTGCGCGGCATTCCACGGCTGACCTCATGGGTGTTGTCCAAAATGCCGGAGGACAAGGCGGTGTCGGGTGTTAACTGGCTAGGGCTAACCATTGCGCTCTCTTTTCAATGGGTGTTTGGCTGGCTTTTTGCGCTGGCCGCCCAAGGCTTGCTGGTCTGGGTTTTCTTGGGGCAGATTCTGCCTCGGTTCGGTTGGGGTTTTCTTGAACTGGCTCAGTCAGTCGAAGCCTGGAAGTTCTCCGATTGGCTGGCTCCACACATCATCCGACTGATCAGACTGTTCTGAAGCGTGTTGCCGTTAGCCCGAGGTAGGCAGCAACCGATGGTCGTTCGAGAATCAGACGCCGTCATTCGCAACGGGTTCAAAGTCACTGATTGGCGGGGTGCGCCAAGTCGATTGCCACAGGTCAGCCGATCCCTAAACATAAGCCCCGCCCGCAGGAACGTATTGACAGCTTTCGTTGTCCCAATAACCCGTTGGCTAACGCCAATGCAGCAAACCTATTTCACTATTTAACGGAGAGCGTAATGCACAAGTCACTGCAGATGTCCAAAATGAAACAAGGGGTGATCTGGTTGCCCGCGAATGCGCTTTCGCCCAAGCCGACCAAGCTGAATTCGCCAGCGCTGGAGGTGATGACCGATTTGCGCCTAGTGCAGGCGGCTACGGTGCCTTCCAGTGAAAGCATTGCTCGGGCGACACAACTGATGATTGCGCGCCGGGTGCGATTGCTGCTGGTGGTTAATGCCGACGGGCTGATTGAAGGCTTGATTTCGGCCCGCGATACGATGGGTGAAAAACCGGTAAAAATATTGCAGGAGCGGCGTGGCGGCTCGTTTGAAGATTTGATTGTGGCTGACCTGATGATCCCGAGGCCGGCAATTGATGTGCTTGATATTGACGTGGTTTCAAGAGCCGAAGTCGGGGCCATCATTGAAACGCTCAAACAGAACGGTCGGCAGCACGCGCTGGTGCTTGAGAATGATCCGGTGAGTGGCAAGGAAGTTGTGCGCGGTATCTTCTCGGCAACGCAGATTGCACGTCAGCTTGGCGTCGCTTTGCCGATTTTTGAAGTTGCTCAGACCTTTGCTGAGATTACGTCGGCTTTGGGGAAATAAGGCGGGTCTGTGCTGTCGGGCTGAAGCCCGACCTACAAGGTAATCAGAGAATCATCCCGGCACCCACCGTGTTGTTGCTCGACTCGTCAATGACGATAAAGGCTCCGGTGCGGCGGTTTGCCGCATAGCTGTCGGCGAAGATCGGCTGGGCCAGTTTGAGGCTGACCTTGGCGATGTCGTTCATGCCCAGTTTTTCAGCGGCTTGATGTTCCATGGCGTTGATGTCCATGCGGAACTCGATGCCAGCGAGCATGGCTTTGCTGTCGCGCGTGGTGTGCCGGATGAGGTATTTTCGGCGTGGATCAAGCGGCGATTCCGAGAGCCAGCAGAGCATGGCGTCGATCTGTTTGGTGACGTTCGGCAGTTCGCCGGTTTTGACGATCATGTCGCCACGGGAAATGTCGATTTCATCTTCCAGCAACAGCGTGATCGATTGCTCGGCGAAGGCTTGAGGCAGCGAGGCGGTGTTGATCTGAATGGCCTTGATGCGTGTTTCGCGGCCCGAAGGCAGTACCGTGACGGCGTCGCCAAGACTGATTAAACCTGATTCAACGCGGCCCATGAAGCCACGGTAGTCATGCAGTTCGGGATTGGCCGAATCCTGCGGACGGCAGACGTATTGCACCGGAAAGCGGAAGGCTTCGGCATGATCGGCGTGTGACGTTGGCACCGCTTCGAGCAGGTCGATTAACGTCGGGCCACGATACCAGTCAAGCCGCTCGCCGCGTTCGACCACCATGTCACCGTTGAGCGCCGACATCGGGATGAAGCGCACATCTTTGATCCCCAGCTTGGCGGCAAAAGCCAGGTAATCGGCGACGATCTGATCAAAGACCTCCTGCGAATAGTCGACCAGATCAATCTTGTTGATGGCGACGACGACGTGCGGAATGTTGACCAGATGCGTCAGGTAGGAATGGCGGCGGGTCTGGGTCAGAACGCCTTTGCGGGCGTCGATCAGGATAATCGACAGATCGGCGGTCGAGGCGGCGGTGACCATGTTGCGCGTGTATTGCTCGTGGCCCGGCGCGTCGGCGATGATGTATTTGCGCGTGCCGGTGGTGAAATAGCGGTAGGCCACGTCGATGGTGATGCCTTGCTCACGTTCGGCTTGCAGGCCGTCGGTCAGCAGTGAGAGGTCAATCGCTGCCATGCCGCGCTTTTTCGAGGTGCGTGCGATGGCTTGCAGGGTGTCGGCCAAAATGGTCTTAGAGTCGAACAGCAAACGCCCGATCAGCGTGCTTTTGCCGTCATCGACACTGCCGCAGGTAAGAAATCGCAGCAGGCCGTTATCTTGTATTTTTTCAATGGCGGACATTAGAAATAGCCTTCTTTCTTGCGTTGTTCCATCGACGCCTCGGAGGTTTGATCATCAAGGCGCGTGGCACCGCGTTCAGTGATGGTGGTGGTGGCCGTTTCGGCGATGATTTTGGCGATAGTATCGGCGTCCGATTCAACCGGTGCCGTACAGGTAATGTCGCCAACCGTGCGGAAGCGCACTTGAACCGTCTCGATGGTGTCGCCGGGACGTGCCGGAGTGATGTCGGTCACCGGCAACATGCCGCCCTGACGGCGCACGATCTGGCGCCGGTGGGCGTAGTAAATTGACGGCAGTTCGAGTTGCTCGCGTTCGATGTATTGCCAGACATCAAATTCTGTCCAGTTTGAAATCGGGAAGACGCGAATATTTTCACCCTTGAAGCTGCGGGCGTTATACAGATCCCACAGTTCGGGGCGCTGGTTTTTCGGGTCCCATTGG
>CAIWVX010000162.1 GCA_903916205.1 uncultured beta proteobacterium | reverse complement strand
TTGAATCGCCGCCGAAGTCCGAAGACCAGCCCAAAAAAGCGTCTGACTAGAAATTACGTTAAAATCATGGTCTGCTTAAAATCTTCACCCCTCTGTAGCCGGAATGACCGGCTTGAATGTTTAAGGAAACTCATGAAACGCCATACCAAGATCGTCGCCACTCTCGGCCCCGCTTCGCGTGACCCCATCGTTCTCGAAGCCTTGATTCGTGCCGGAGTGGATGTCGTTCGACTTAATTTTTCTCATGGCGCGGCAGAAGAACACATTGCGCTTGCGGCCCTTGTTCGTCAGATCGCCACAAAGCTGGGGCGTCCTGTCGGGATTTTGGCTGATCTGCAAGGCCCAAAAATTCGAGTGGGCAAGTTTGAAAACGATAAAATTTATCTTGAAACCGGCGATCATTTCATCCTTGATGCGAAATGCGAGTTAGGTAATCAAGAACGCGTCGGCCTAGATTACAAAGATCTGCCGAATGACGTGAGTGAGGGCAATGTCTTGTTGCTCGACGATGGCCGAATCGTGCTCGAAGTCGATCAAGTGCTGGGGCACGAGATTTATACCACTGTCCGTCATGGCGGTGAGCTCTCCAACAGCAAGGGTATCAATCGTCAAGGCGGTGGCTTGTCGGCCCCCGCATTAACCCCCAAAGACATGGATGACATTAGAACAGCGGCTAAAATTAATGTCGATTTTCTCGCCGTCTCGTTCCCCAAAAGTGCCGCCGATATGTATATGGCACGGCAGTTAATGTTGGCCTCTGGCGGCCATGCGCTGACCATCGCCAAAATTGAACGTGTTGAAGCCGTCGCGGCGCTGGAAGAAATTCTGGATGCTTCGGACGGCTTGATGGTGGCTCGCGGTGATCTGGCGGTAGAAGTCGGTGATGCGGCTGTACCGGCTTTACAAAAGCGCATGATTCTACTGGCCCGCGAAAAGAACAAACTGGCGATTACCGCTACGCAAATGATGGAGTCGATGATTCTTTCACCGATTCCGACCCGTGCCGAAGTCTCTGATGTGGCTAATGCAGTGCTCGATGGTACCGATGCGGTCATGCTTTCGGCAGAAACCGCCGCCGGACATTACCCGGTTGAAACCGTTGAATCGATGGCTCGCATCTGCTTGGAAGCGGAGAAATCGACGCTGATCAAGCTGGATCACGAATTCCTCGACCGTATTTTCACGCGCATTGATCAGACCATTGCCATGGCCGCGCTGTTTGCCGCCTATCACCTGAATGTTAAGGCCATCGCCGCGCTGACTTCATCCGGTTCAACCGCACTTTGGATGAGTCGCTTGAACTGGGGGATTCCAATCTTTGCTTTGACGCAGGAACCCGCGTCGCTGTCGAAAATGACCCTCTACCGCGAGGTCTTCCCCTTGTTGCTCAAAGAGGAACACCTTGATCGTGAAGGAATGCGTTATGACGCAGAGCAACGCCTACTCGAAGCGGGCGTGGTCAAAAAAGGTGACATGATTGCCATATCCTATGGCGACAAGCGCGGCGTTTCCGGTTGCACCAATACCTTAACTATTGTCCGTGTTGGCGACCAACCCCCGCCGCACAATTAATTTTTTCATACTCAAACGTAATCAAGCGTAAAACCAAAGCGACTTATTAGCACCGTCTCACCCCCTCGATTTTTACAACAGAACGGAGATAAATCATGCCACTCGTATCACTTCGACAGTTACTCGACCATGCAGCAGAAAACAGCTACGGCTTGCCGGCATTCAATGTAAACAATATGGAACAAGTTTGGGCCATCGTTGATGCAGCGGCTCAGCTTGACGCCCCAGTTATTATGCAAGCCTCGGCGGGCGCACGAAAATATGCCGGTGAAGCCTTTTTGCGCCACCAGATTTTGGCCGCACTTGAGGCGTATCCGAATGTTCCTATCGTCATGCACCAAGATCACGGACAGTCACCCGCCATCTGCATGACCGCGATTCGTTCTGGCTTTTCTTCCGTGATGATGGACGGTTCGCTTGAAGCCGACGGCAAGTCCGTCGCGTCCTATGAGTACAACGTGGCCACCACCCAAAAAGTGGTTGAATTGTCGCACTCCATCGGCGTTTCGGTCGAAGCCGAACTCGGTGTGCTGGGCTCGCTCGAAACCATGAAAGGCGACAAAGAAGACGGTCACGGTGCCGATGGCCTGATGACCCGTGAGCAACTGCTTACTGACGTCGAACAAGCGGCTGACTTTGTTAAGCAAACCAACTGCGACGCGCTAGCCATCGCTATTGGCACGAGTCACGGGGCGTACAAATTTACGAAAAAACCGACCGGTGACATTCTGGCGATTGACCGCATCAAGGAAATTCATGCGCGTATTCCGAACTGCCATTTGGTGATGCACGGATCCTCATCGGTTCCGCAAGAATTACTGGCCGAAATTCGCCAGTTTGGCGGCGACATGAAAGAAACCTACGGCGTGCCTGTTGAAGAAATTATCATCGGCATTAAACACGGTGTGCGCAAAATCAACATTGATACCGATGTGCGTCTCGCCATGACGGGAGCCATTCGCCGTTATTTCACCGAAAATCCCGGCAAATTTGATCCCCGCGACTACCTCAAACCCGCCCGCGAAGCCGCCAAAAAGATTGTTCTGGCGCGTCTCGAAGCGTTTGGTGCGGCCGGTCAAGCCAGCAAGATCAAGCCCATATCGCTCGAAAAAATGGCTGAACGTTATGCCAAGGGCGAACTGAACCAGATCGTTCGCTAATCGCGATCAACAACCCGGCACGGCTTCGCCCCGACAAATAGTTAAGGTCGGTGGCGAAGCCTCCTTTACGGAACTTAAATGCACGTTCGATTCAATCTTACCGACATCACACCGCACCCGCTTAGAGAGCACCTAAACAACGAATTCCACGCGCGCGCGCCCATCCCGCTGGCCAGCCCGATGCTGGTTTCACACCTGGCTTTTCAGCACGATGACCTAAGCGCCTTGAAGGAACGTGACAACGTGTTGAGTCTGTGTCAGACCTGCACCTGCACCTTTCTTGAAAATTCGCCTAGCCACCTGATGCTCGACGCCGGGACATTCAAGATGCGCTGGGAGTCGCATACCGAATATTCAAGTTACACCTTCTTTCGCCCCTTGGTTGTTGGCGAACCCTTGCATCCTGACACGACCGCCTTTGATTCCATTCTTTCCGATTGGTTTGCAGCTATTCCAGGCAAGCTCATTGTCGCCACGCACATCGAACTACGCTCGACGGCCGATATGTCGCCCGAATCTGTTCTCGCCGGTCTATCGCCAACGGCAGGAAGGCAAACCGTGGTTTCACGAATCGCTAACGGAGCCGCTTGGATTTTTACCGACTTCATGTTTGACAACGGTTTTTCGCGTTTTCTGATCCTCGACGACAGCTTGGTGGGTCGGCAGCCGGGCCGGGCCGTTCAGCGTATCTACGAAATTGAAACCTATCGGATGATGGCCTTGCTTGGTTATCCTATCGCCATTGAAGTTAATCGCTGGCTGCATCAGGCCGAGGGCCGACTGGCCGAGTTGATGGGGCATATTGAGCGCGCCGACTCGCCTGAAGATGAGCGTGCGGTGCTGGCCGATCTCTCGAAAATCGCCTCCGAGGTTGAACATTCGGTGGCGCGCACTACGTTTCGCTTCGGCGCGTCTTTGGCCTACAACAACCTCGTTTTACAGCGCATCAACGAACTGCGCGAAATCCGTGTTCCGGGCTACCCGACGCTGCACGAGTTTATGCAACGCCGCTTTCTCCCAGCCATGAACACCTGTGCCGCTATGGCGAGTCGTCAGGTTGACCTTTCCGGGCGCGTTGCGCGTAACAGCCAACTGCTGCGAACACGGGTCGATATTGAACTTGAACGGCAAAATCAAGAACTACTGGCGCAAATGAATAATCGCGCCAAAGTACAACTTCGCTTGCAAGAAACCGTCGAAGGGCTTTCGATTGCAGCGATTACCTATTACGCCTCGCAGTTGGTTTATTACACCAGCAAAGGCAGCAAATATCTGTTCCCGATACTCTCCCCTGAAATCATCACCGCCATCTCGATTCCAATTATCGCCACGCTGGCTTTGTTTGGCATCAAACGTATGCGCAAAGCCCTTTCCGAGGAAACTGAAGGGCCGCTTTAACCGTCCTCCTCCCCGACAATTTATTTTTTTCGGATTAAAAACCATGACTCAAGCCCTCTACGAATCATCCATTAAAAGCCTACCGCTGCTTGGCCGTGGCAAAGTTCGCGACATTTACGCCATTGATGCGGATTCGTTATTGATCGTCACCAGTGATCGACTTTCGGCCTTTGACGTTGTGCTACCTGATCCGATTCCCGGCAAGGGCAAAGTGCTCACGCAACTGGCTAATTTCTGGTTTGACAAACTGGCCCATATCCTGCCCAATCAACTGACCGGCATTGACCCGGAATCGGTCGTTAGCGCCAACGAGCGTGCTCAAGTGCGTGGCCGTGGATTGGTCGTTAAACGGCTGAAACCGCTGCCGATTGAAGCCGTGGTTCGCGGCTACCTCATTGGTTCCGGTTGGCAGGACTACCAGAATACAGGCGCGGTTTGCGGCATCAAACTCCCTGTCGGTCTAAAACAGGCCGAAAAACTTCCCGAGCCTATTTTTACCCCAGCCAGCAAAGCCGAACAAGGCGATCACGACGAAAACATCTCGTTTGAACGCGCCCAGCGTGACTGCGCGAGCGTGCTTTCCGAAACGCTTTACGGCACCGGCAAAAACGGCGCACAAATGGCCGCTGAAGCCCGTGCAGCGGCCATTGCCCTGTATTCAGCCGCCGCTGAGTTCGCGCTGATACGCGGCATCATCATCGCCGATACCAAATTTGAATTCGGCATCGACAAATTCGGCACTCTGCACTTGATCGACGAGGCCCTTACGCCCGACTCCTCGCGCTTCTGGCCGCTGGCACGCTACGCCGTCGGCGGCAATCCCCCGTCGTTTGACAAGCAATACGTTCGCGACCACCTTGAAACCCTGACCTGGAACAAGAAAGCACCAGGCCCAAGGCTTCCAGAAGAAGTAATCGCTCGCACCCAGGCCAAATACATCGAAGCCTACGAACGATTGACCGGACAGAAGCTCGCTCTTTGAAAGCGTGCAGGAAAATTAAAAACCTGCTTCAAAAGTGTAGAGGCCGCACCTTGTTTCAAGGGGTACCCTGCAAACCCACGGAATCTCTGTGGTGAAATGTAACCGCCTATTCACCTTCAAAAAAATTCTAAACGACAAAACGCCCATGACAACCTATGCCCTACTCGACTTCTCTGACCTGCCACGTTTCGACGCCATTACACCGGCGGAAGTCCAACCGGCCATGCGTCAGATTCTTGAGCAAAATCGCGCGCTCATTGAACGACTGACCGTAACGTCAGTAAGCGCTAACTGGCACGACTTTGCGGCCCCCCTCGCCGACAGCATTGAATACCTTTCACGCGCTTGGGGCATTGTCGGCCACTTGCATTCGGTCAATGACATCGCTGAATGGCGCGAAGCCTATAACGCCATGCTTCCCGAAGTCAGCCGTTTTTACGCTGAACTCGGACAGAATCTCAAGCTTTTCGCCAAATACAAAGCCCTGCGCGAAAGCCCGCACTACAGCACGCTTTCGCCCGCCCAGCGCAAAATCATAGACAACGAAATACGCGATTTCCGACTTTCTGGGGCGGAGCTTGCAGAAGATAGAAAGCCACGATTCCAAGCCATTTGCGAAGAGCTCGCCAGCCTTTCGGCCAAATTCTCGGAAAATCTGCTCGACGCCACCAACGCCTTTGCCGAATTTGTGACCGATGAAAGCGAACTCTCCGGGCTGCCCGCTGACGTCATTCAAGCGGCCAGCGAAGCCGCCGCAAAAGACGGTCAATCGGGCTGGAAATTCACCCTGCACATCCCGTCCTACCTGCCGACCATGCAGTACGCCGACAGTCGCCGCCTACGTGCAGCGCTGTATCGTGCCTACGCCACGCGCTCGGCAGAATTCGGCCCGACACCACTGGACAACACGCCGATCATCAAGCGCATTCTTGAATTACGCCGTGAGGAAGCCGAAATGCTGGGTTACGCCTCATTTGCCGAAGTGTCACTGGTGCCTAAAATGGCTGAATCCGTGCCTCACGTCTTGGCTTTCCTGCGCGATTTGGCCGTTAAGGCCAAACCCTTTGCTGAAAAAGACATCGCCGAACTGCGCCAATTTGCCCAGACAACACTGGGTTTGGACACCCTCGAAGCGTGGGACGTGAGCTATGTTTCTGAAAAGCTGTTGCAAGCTCGTTACGCCTTCTCCGAGCAAGAGGTTAAATCCTATTTCACCGAAGACAAGGTGTTGGCCGGTCTCTTTCACGTCGTTGAAACGCTTTTTGGGGTTCGTCTCAAAGCTGATACAGCACCGGTTTGGCATGAGGATGTGCGTTTCTTCCGCATCGAAACCCCGTCGGGCGAACTCGTCGGCCAGTTTTACCTTGACCTCTATGCGCGGGACACCAAGCGTAGCGGCGCATGGATGGATGAGGCTCGGGCGCGGCGCCGCACCGCTCACGGTATTCAGAAACCGATTGCCTATCTCAATTGTAATTTTTCCCGCGCGGTCGGCAATAAACCGGCCACTTTCACCCATGACGAAGTAATCACACTCTTCCATGAAACCGGTCACGGCTTGCATCACCTGCTAACACGGGTTGAAGAACTCGGCGTCTCCGGTATCCACGGCGTTGAATGGGATGCGGTCGAGCTGCCCTCGCAATTTATGGAAAACTACTGTTGGGAATGGCGGGTATTGGCCGAAATGACCGCTCATGTAGACACCGGCGAGCCGCTTCCACGCGCCCTGTTTGACAAAATGCGGGCGGCCAAAAACTTCCTCAGTGGCATGCAAACCATCCGTCAGATCGAATTCTCACTCTTTGATTTGCGCCTACATGCAGACTTTGACCCCGCCGGGCCTCAAAGCGTCCTCGACCTCTTGGCCGAAGTTCGCCGCGAAGTGGCCGTCCTTGTCCCACCGGCCTGGCATCGCTTCGCCAATAGCTTCTCGCACATTTTTGCGGGCGGTTATGGTGCCGGTTATTTCAGCTACAAATGGGCCGAAGTCCTTTCTGCGGATTGTTACGCGGCTTTTGAAGAAGCGGGCAACCCGTTTGATCCCGCCACCGGCAAACGCTTCCTTGACGAAATTATTTCGGTTGGCGGAACCCGTCCGGCACTCGACAGCTTCCGCGCTTTCCGTGGTCGTGAACCACAGCCCGACGCCCTACTCCGGCATAGCGGAATGGATTTAACGGTGTTAACCCAATGAAGATTGCGGCATGGAACGTTAATTCGCTTAAAGTCCGCCTGCCCCAACTGCTCGAATGGTTGGACGTTCAGCAACCGGAAATTGTTTGCCTACAAGAAACCAAGCTTGAGGATCCTAATTTCCCTCGCCAAGCCATTGAAACGGCGGGCTATCAAGTGGTTTTCTTAGGGCAAAAAACCTACAACGGTGTGGCTTTACTCTCCCGCTCAGGCATCAGCGACATCGTTTACAACAACCCGCATTTCCCCGACCCACAAAAACGCCTTATCGCCGCCAGCGTTAATGGGATGCGCATTATTTGCGCCTACATCCCCAACGGACAAACGCTCGATAGTGAGAAATACACCTATAAATTAGCTTGGCTTGAAGCGCTGGAAAAATGGCTGGCTGAAGAATTAGCAAAGCACCCAAAACTGGTTCTTGCCGGTGATTTCAATATCGCCCCAGAAGACCGCGACGTGCATAATCCAGCGGCTTGGGCGGATCAAGTGATCTGTTCAGCCCCTGAGCGGGCGGCTTTCCAACGCCTACTCGCTCTCGGCCTAAAAGACAGCTTCCGCCTCTTCACACAAGCCGAAAAAAGTTTCTCTTGGTGGGATTACCGAATGCTCGGCTTTCAAAAAAACCAAGGCTTACGCATTGATCACATCCTGCTTTCATCCCCCTTGGCAGAACAGTGCACCGCCGCAACGATTGACCGCGAAATGCGCAAACGTGAACGCCCCTCCGATCACGCGCCCGTAACGGCAGAGCTGACTCTTCTGACGGCGTAATTTGGGATTTTGAAGCCGCCGCTTCATGCCCATGATCTACGGTGCGGTCACCTTAGCACGCTGTGTGCAATTGAAAGCACGGGTAGTCAGTCGGTCACGGGAGGGAAAACTAAGCGGGGTTAGGATAGAATTGTGCATGAGCGGTCTCGTTTAGGCTTCTGACCAAACCTTATTGGCTTAATTAAAGTTACATCAAAGGGTTAAACGCTATTCGCCCACTTCTTGAAAAATCCGCGTTCAATTTTTCAACGTCCTCAAACCGCATCACTTTTTTGTCTGGAACTAAATTATGGGCAATCGTCTTTCAAAAATAGTTACTCGCACCGGCGATACCGGAACCACTGGATTGGGTGACGGCTCACGGGTTACCAAAGACTGTTTGCGCATTGATACCATCGGTGAAGTTGACGAACTCAATTCCACGCTCGGTGTGGTGCTTGCCGAAGAACTTCCGCCAGCCATCCGTGACGCCTTGCTGAGCATTCAACACGACCTCTTTGACCTCGGCGGCGAACTCTGCATTCCCGGCTATAGCGCCATCGGCGAAGCGCACATCCTGCGCCTTGAAGCGCTGGTCGCCGAATTTAACGACAGCCTCAAACCACTGAAAGAATTTATCCTGCCCGGCGGCACTCGTCCAGCGGCGCTGGCCCATCTTTCGCGTACCGTCTGTCGCCGTGTCGAACGCCGCATTGTGCATTTATCTAACAGCGAGTCCGTTTCCGACTTCGCCCGCAAATACGTTAACCGCTTGTCCGACCTGCTATTCATTCTCGGCCGAGCACTCAACCAAGCCGGTGGTCAGGGCGACGTGCTGTGGGTGCATGGCAAAAACAAGGCGGCAGATACGAGTACATCAGGCGCTTGACTCGCGCTCACTCGAAGCCATTCGTTTGACTTTGTGGCCGCGCTGACCCGTGATGCGTACCGGAGCAGGTTTTCTTGCCGTTCAGGCACGGCCCTCGGGACGGGGAAGTTTATTGGGTAGATTTTTCGGAGGAATCCGTCAGTGGAAAAATCGTGGAAAGAAGCCATTAAAAAAGTGCTTGCTGAGTCATCGACTCCGCTGCACTACACTGAAATTTCTGAACAAATATTGACTCGCGGTTACTACGAGACTGATGGTGCGACACCTGCCGCAACAGTAAATGCACAACTGGCATCGTCGATAAAACATGAGGGTGTTAAATCGCCATTTATGCGCGTTGGTAAAGGCATATTCTCACTCAAAGAATTACCGGCAACAGCAATTCTGTCTGCATCAACTCCCGTTTCTAATCAAGAAAAGCGGGTGAGTATTGACGAAATAGACGCGGAATCATCTGACTCAATCATTCACGCTTTCGGTATGTACTGGCAACGTGATCTTGTTGTGTGGCGTAACGATCCAAAGATGTATGGGAAACAACAGGCACAATCCAAGCCGGTTGATTTTGGCAAACAGAAAGGCATTTATATTCTTTATGACCACCACACCGTGGTGTACGTTGGTCGCTCTATCGACCGACCTTTGGGAAAACGCCTTTTTGAGCACACTATTGATCGCCTTGGCAGTCGCTGGAATCGGTTTTCATGGTTTGGTTTACTCGACGTAACTCAAGAGGGCAATCTCCGAGAAACGACCCTCAATACTTCACTTGCGGCTCTTGTCGCAACGTTAG
>CAIWVX010000161.1 GCA_903916205.1 uncultured beta proteobacterium | reverse complement strand
GTTCTGCCGAAGGAAAGACAAAAAGCATTCCTTCATGGGTTCGCATATTGCGACGATGCATCAGACCTTGCATACGACTCGCTTGATCGGCCGCGACCTCGGCATTAACGCGATAAAAACCGAGCGTCAACTCCATGCGTGGCATTTCTGCTATGGCATGGGTTGAAACGAGCAATAGAAAAACGGAGAATGAACGAAGTGCTGAGTGATACATTAAACTCAGATTATCAATTAGCTTTTTCATGTAGACACAGCAATGACAGGAGACAGTTGAGAATTACGCCCAAAGCCCTTGAGCTAGGCTCCCGTTTTCGCGATAGAGAGAAGTAATGTATTATTTGCGGCATCTTGATATCAAATCGCACCGATGGACAAGACTTGACAGTCTAAAGCAACCAAGGTTGGATGCACCTTGCTTTGCATCATGGCTTGCCGAAACAAACTGATTAAATTATACGCCAGTATGGCAAATCATCGCCCTTCCCGAAAGTGCCTCAGCTATAAAACACCCCATAAAGTCTTTATGAAGAAGTTATACTCAAGTCATAGAGCTATTGCGCTTCAGATTTGAATCGGCCACGCATAGTAGTGCGCCAGAGGTGAAATTAGGGAAAAGGCATGGAACCTGCTGTATCAACCGTTCAATTACGACATAACACAGGAATCAAAATGAAAAACAAGCACTCGGGTTTCACGCTGATCGAAATTGCCATTGTGTTAGTCATTATTGGACTGCTACTTGGCGGCGTACTGAAGGGGCAGGAGTTAATCACCCAAGCAAAAATTAAAAATATAGCCAACGACATTTCTGGAATAAGTGTGGCTGTGTATGGCTATCAAGATCGCTACAAACGATTGCCAGGAGATGATAGCGGTGCCGCTGTACGATGGACATCTCCTTTGGCCGTTGCTGGTGACAGCAACGGCCAAATAGGGCTAGCAGGCGTCAAAGCGGTCTTCGATTGCACCATTGAGGTAGGTGAAAATTGTCAAATTTGGCAACACTTGAGGCTATCTGGTTTTATTGGCGGTAATGCCGCCATAAAATCATCCCCTCAAAATGCAGTGGGTGGGGTGCTACAAATCCAACATGGTGCTTTAGGTTTATCTGGCTCAGTTATCTGCTCGACGGGGCTGCTTGGCAAAATCGCCTTTGCCGTTGATGCTCAATTCGATGATGGTAATCCGGGAACAGGTCTGGTTCGTGGCACCGATTCTGCAACCGCTTTAGATACTAAATTGGCTGATACTTCAGCCTACAAAGACGATGGCGCAACCACCTATGTTGTCTGCAAACAACTTTGAGACACTATTAGTACCTTCCTCCAGTTCGCTTCGGCGGGTTTTTAATACCACTTCGTTCTCCTCCACACGGTGTGAAAAAGCCGTCTGAAGCCTTCTGTTATACTTGCGCCGTCACCTAACGCGCCCTTTTCATGAATCCCTACCACCCCTCCATAAAAGCACTTGATCTTGCAAAGCAGGTTCTTCGCATCGAAGGCGAAGCCGTGCTCGGCCTTATTGAACACATCGATTACACTTTTTTGGAAGCACTCAGGCTGGTTCTCAATTGTCAGGGGCGGATTATCGTTTGTGGCATCGGGAAGTCAGGGCATATTGGGCGAAAAATAGCCTCGACATTGGCGAGTACCGGCACCCCGGCTTTTTTTGTGCACCCCGCCGAAGCCAGTCATGGCGATCTGGGTATGATTACCTCCGGCGACGTGGTTCTGGCGATTTCCAATTCGGGCGAAAGCAACGAACTGCTGAGCATTCTGCCGTTCATCAAACGTCAGGGTGCAAAATTGATCGCTATGACAGGCCAGCCTAACTCAACGCTGGCCCGTGACGCCGACACCCACCTAAATGCTAGCGTTGAGCAGGAAGCCTGCCCGCTTAATTTGGCACCTACCGCCAGTACCACCGCCGCACTGGCTCTTGGCGACGCGCTGGCCGTAGCTTTATTTGATGCGCGAGGTTTCAAAGCCGAAGATTTTGCCCGTTCACATCCCGGTGGTTCCCTCGGGCGTCGCTTATTAACCCGAGTTCGTGACGTGATGCGTAGCGGCGAAACGACGCCGGCCATTGCGCCCGGCGCAAGCATCACGGAAGCCATTCGTGAGATCTCGCGTGGCGGGATCGGCATGACGGCAGTTATTTCACCTGAGCGCGAAGTGCTTGGTGTTTTCACCGACGGAGACCTTCGCCGCGCTATCGTCAATCATTGCGATCTGCAAGCGTTGACCGTAGCTGATGTGATGGGCCGCAAGCCACACCAGATCGGGCCGGACAAGCTGGTGGCCGAAGCTGTTGAAATGATGGAAAAATACAGAATCAATCAGATTCCGGTGGTTGATGAAAATCGGCAACTGATTGGGGCGCTTAATATGCACGATCTATTTCAAGCCAAGGCTATCTGATGCCACGCCTTGACGACACAAGAATACGCGCCAGTAAGCTTAAACTGATGGCCTTTGATGTTGATGGCGTACTCACCAATGGGGCGTTATTTTTCACCGACACCGGCAGCGAAATTAAAGCCTTTAGTAGTGTTGATGGTCTCGGTTTGAATATGTTGCAAAAAGCCGGCATCACGGTGGCCATCATCACCGGTCGACAAGCCCCTTGCGTTG
>CAIWVX010000160.1 GCA_903916205.1 uncultured beta proteobacterium | reverse complement strand
GCTTGAGATAGCCACTGTTCCATGAAAATCCGATTAAGGTATGTAGAACTTTAAAATCATTGAGCTCTTGCTCACTCATCGCATTAGTTTGCCGAACAGACTCCTCTAGTTCAAATACCCTCTTTCCTCCAACTATGCCGTATGAGCCAAATATTGGGCGAAACTTTGATTTGATTCCATACCTGTCTCGCGATTCAGAAGATTCATAATCAGTTCCGGGAAGCAGTCGAATGTTGTATGTATTTATTACATCGAATCCAAGATCAAACGCCTCACAAATACTGCGAAGATGACTTTTTGCTGTCTCGCCGGGTAACCCAATTAAAAGATCCGTACTAACGGGTAGATTGTTCTCCCGGTAATGATCTATCACCTTTTTGAACTCACTCAGTTTCATGGTTCCTCTACCTGAGTCCCGCAATACATGGGGATCAGTTGATTGGATTGCCACATAACTCTCGTGCATTCCACCAATAATTTTTACAATATCTAAGTTTCTTTGCCCAGAATTTTTTGAATGCCAGAGTGTTACCCGTAAAGGAAAACCCTGCTTATCCATCGTCTCCCTGATCTTATTTGCAATATCGATATCTCGTGGCAGCATCCCAAAATTTGCATCACAAAAAATCCAGATAGGCTGACCTGCAGATTTATTTCCAACATATTCGATTTCAGCAAGAACATCTTCAAATGACCTGCGACGGACTTTTGAAAGTGCAGCTACTCCCCATGCGCAGTATGTACAGCCAAACGGGCAACCACGGTTAGTCTCAAACAGTGGGATCATTCTAGGATCAGCAATGAATGAATCTAGCCAGCCCGTTAAATAAGGACTCGATTGAATAATTTCTCGTGACTTATTACCAAAATCCAAAGCTTTATAATAAAGTTTATTGTCAAAGACCCTTGCACAACCTGGCACATCGTTTGGCAATCGGGATCGGTTTAGCACGAGTTGCTGGACAAGGAGCGTGAATGGCTCCTCGCCCTCATGCACAATATAATAATCAATATTTTTATTATTAATTAAAAAGCACTCCAATTCAGAAGTACTCGTGCGGATATTAGGCCCTCCCATCACAGTTATAACATTCGGACACTGTGCCTTAGCGGCCTCTGCCATACTTAGGGAGAGCCGCGAATTCCAACTGTAATGACTGAGCCCAAGCACATTGGGGGGAGAATTAATTAGGGCATATTCTAGATCTTCAGGGAATTTGAATAGCCTGATCTCAACTTGATCGGCAAACATTTCATGTACGTTGGCTGCAATATAGGCAATATTAAGTGGCACCGTAAAATTAGAATCCGTAGATTCATAAATTAGATCGGCTAAATAAATTCGCAATTTTTCTAGAGATGCCATATATAACCCATCAATAAATAAAAACTTTTTAAATTTAAATTAAATTTTTTAACTACTCAGCATCCCAAGTCAAGCCGTACGCCCTTGAGTGTCGCTGCTGTTGAGAAAATCCAAGCTCAGTGCTGGTAACGTGCAAGAGGGCGTGTCATGATTCATCGTGGCGGCGTCAATGGGTAGTTTGAACATTTGAAAGACAAGCAATTTTATCCTTTTATTATTCGACCGCAGAGAACGCCTAAACGTGTGCTACACCCTTCCAACACTCTAATTTAAAAAACACCATGGCTAAAAAACTGTTCATCCGCACCTTCGGGTGCCAGATGAACGAATACGATTCCGACAAAATGGCTGACGTACTTGCGTCTTCTGAAGAGATTATCAGAACCAGCACCCCTGACGATGCCGACATCATTCTCTTTAATACGTGCTCAGTCCGTGAAAACGCACAGGAGCGGGTTTTTCACGAACTCGGTCGAGTCAGGTTGCTCAAGAAAGCCAAACCCGAGCTGATCATCGGCGTTGGGGGGTGTGTTGCCAGTCAGGAGGGGGCCACCATCATTTCTCGTGCGCCTTACGTAGACGTTGTTTTTGGCCCGCAAACGCTGCATCGGTTACCCCAATTGATCGCTGAACGTCGCCGTCTAGGGCGTTCCCAGGTGGACATTTCCTTCCCTGAAATCGAGAAATTCGACAATCTTCCACCGGCCACGGTCGAGGGGGCTTCGGCCTTTGTCTCGATCATGGAAGGCTGTAGCAAATTTTGCACCTTCTGCATCGTGCCCTACACACGCGGACAGGAAGTCTCGCGCCCCTTCGACGACATTTTGACCGAAGTCGCTGGCTTGGCCACTCAGGGTGTCGGTGAAATTACCCTGCTCGGGCAGAACGTGAATGCCTATCGTGGCGCCATGTCCAATGGCGATGAAAAGGCTGATCTAGCATTGCTTATCGAATACATCGCCGAAATTCCTGGTGTCGAGCGCATCCGCTATACGACCTCGCATCCACGCGAACTTTCGCAACGCCTGATTGATGTTTATACCAAGGTTCCGAAGCTGGTTTCACACCTCCACTTGCCAGTGCAATCGGGTTCCGACCGCATTCTGGCGGCGATGAAACGCGGTTATACGGCCATTGAATACAAGAGCCTAGTGCGTAAATTACGCGCAGCCCGCCCAGACCTCTCCTTATCTTCAGATTTTATTGTCGGCTTCCCCGGAGAAAGTGCCGAAGATTTTGAAAAAACCATGCGGCTGATTGATGAGGTGGGCTTTGATGCTTCTTTCTCTTTTCTCTACAGCGCCCGCCCCGGCACGCCGGCCGCAGAACTTTCCGATGAGACGCCGCACGAGCTAAAAATCGAGCGTTTGATGCGCCTACAAAAACGCATCGAAGAGCTCGCGCAAGCCGTTTCACAGTCGATGGTCGGTACGGTGCAACGCGTTCTGGTTGAAGGCCGGTCGAAAAAGCATGAAAACGAACTGGCTGGACGCACCGACAATAATCGCATCGTCAATTTTGCAGGCGGATCAAGCAACAGCACGCGCCTGATCCACCGTTTTGTTGACCTGCACATTACCTCGGCACTACCGCACTCCTTACGCGGTGAAATCTGTACGCAGGAATGACGATGCCGCCGATTCAAGACCCAAAAGTGACGAGCACACGACTCAATCTCAGCGTGCAATACGTTTGTAACATGGCGGGATTACCTTTGCGCCCGGAGATTCGCCGCTGGGCTCGGGCGGCGCTCAGTGTTGATCGCCAGCGCGGGGGGCAAATTACCATCCGCTTTGTTGATGCCGACGAGGGTCGGGGGCTGAATCGCGATTATCGTGGCAAAGATTACGCGACCAATGTCCTGTCGTTTCCTTACGAACAAGAACCGATCATTTGCGGCGATCTGGTGATCTGCCCGTCCGTGGTCGAGCGCGAAGCGCAGGAACAAGGCAAAACAACCGAGGCTCACTACGCCCACTTGATCGTACATGGCGTGTTGCATCTGCAAGCTTACGATCACGAAGCCGAAAAAAAGGCAGCCCTCTTAATGGAAAATAAAGAACGACTGATCCTAGCGTCGCTGGGTTACGCCGATCCTTACCTGAACTGATAATGGAAACCGACAAACCGACTTTTTTCGAACGCCTCTCCTCCTTTCTCCTGCGCGAACCGGAGGATCGGGAACAACTGATCAAACTGCTGCATTCGGCTTTCGAGCGCCATCTGCTTGATGCCGATGCGCTATCCATTACCGAAGGAGCGCTGGCCGCCTCCGAAATCAGCGTGCGGGAGGCCATGGTGCCGCGCGCGCGGATGCAATTCATCGACATTGAAACCCCGCTAGAAAACATTGTTGCTCAGGTCAACCGCACCGGGCATTCGCGTTTTCCGGTGATTGACGGTACGCGCGACAATGTCATTGGTATCCTGCTGGCTAAAGATCTACTGCGACCGCAGAGTGAAAACAAGTTCAATCTGCGCGACGTGCTTCGGCCTGCCGTCTTCATCCCCGAATCCAAACGCTTGAATGTGTTGCTGCGTGAGTTTCGCGTTTCACACAACCATATGGCGGTGGTGGTTGATGAATACGCCGGGGTCTGCGGTCTAATTACCATCGAAGATGTGCTTGAACAGATCGTCGGCGATATTGAAGATGAATTCGATTTTGACGAAGCCGATGGCAATATTCAACTTGATCAGAGTGGTCGTTACCGCGTCAAGGCTCAAACCTCGATCGAAGATTTCAACAGCCTTCTTGACACACAATTTAGCGACGAAGAATGCAACACGGTGGGGGGACTGATCCTGAACCACCTAGGCCGGGTTCCCAAGCGCAACGAAATCATCGAACTTGAAGGATGGCGCTTTCAGGTTTTGCGGGCCGACAGTCGGCGCTTATACACACTCTTTGTCAGCCCGGTGCCGAGTATTCCAGTAGAGTCCGGTTTAATTGAGACTCGCTGGCTGAAAAGCCAATATTGACGAGGGTTTTGAGCGATTCATGGGTGTCCACGATTTGAATTTGATAATTGATCCTAAATTATTCATTAACAATTCTGAGATAAGCTTTGCTCTCCGGTTGATGTTGAATGCATGAGCGGTTTCTAATGCTATTCATTAGGGAAACGCCGAATAAGTGTCAAAAGCGGTGAACGATTCTTTTATCATAGAGTCTGACAGGGCGTTCTGCTCACAAGGGTAAAGACGATGAAGCAAATGACACTGGCCGC
>CAIWVX010000159.1 GCA_903916205.1 uncultured beta proteobacterium | reverse complement strand
GCCTGACCGTTTTCTTGACGCTCTCGGCTGATTTCAGCGATGACGTCCATCGCCACTTGGGCTATTTGCCTTTCCTCATCGGTCTTGAGAACTGTAGCCGGGGCAGAACTGCCATATTGCGTGTTGCCTGCCGCATTACCCAAATTCGCACCGGGCAGTTGCTTTGTACCCGTCGTCAGGGTTCCCAACATGGCATTGGCGGTGGGTTGTACCGAAATACTCTTAAGCGTGCTAGCGCTTCCCTCGGGTGTCAGCACCAAAGTCTGCAGGCGAATCGGCGAATCACCGCGCCCGGCCTCGTCGATGACTTCCTGAAACCGGTCGTGGGCAATAATATTCAAGCGATCAACCACATCAACGCCGGTCTTGCGGCCATAAGGCAAACGCAGGCCGCGACCGATGGATTGCTCAATCAGCGTACGGGCATTGGCAGCACGTAGCGGAACGATGGTGTAGAGATTGGTCACGTCCCAGCCTTCTTTCAGCATGTTCACGTGAATCACGATCTCGGTTGGCTCGTCGTAGCTTTCTACCGCCAACAAGCGCCGGATCATTTCCTCTTCCTCGGCACCGGAACGGCTCGAATCGACTTGAATGACCTTGCCTTTGTAGCGACCCGCGAAAAAGGCCTCGGATTCGATATTTGCCATCAACTGACCCGCGTGCGTCGTGTCCCGCGCAATCACCAGCATGAAAGGCTTCACCAGTTTCTCGCCGGTCTGCTGCGCCGAATTTTGGTAATAGTTCAGCAAATGAACCTTGGTTTCTTCATGTACGCGCACACCGTCTTGCAGCTTGATCGTTTCCAGCGCACCGGCACTATGGGCGCTCGGGTCGAAGTTCTGCTGCGTGACGACCGCTGGTTCCTTGACGAAACCCTCCTCGATGGCACGCGCCAGCGGGTAATCCATCACCACGTTTTTGAAGGGCGTGGTTTTGCCACCGGTGCCCTCAACAAACGGCGTGGCAGTGAGTTCGAGGCCCAGCAAGGGGCGCAATTCGTTCAATGAGCGAATCCCCGCACTCGCCCGGTAGCGGTGCGACTCGTCCATGATGAGAACCAGATCATCAAGGCCAGCCAGATACTCGAAATAACTCTGACCAAGGTATTCCGACAGCCGCTTGATCTTGGGTGACTTGCCGCCGCGCACTTCAGAATTGATCTTCGAGATATTGAAGATATTGACCTCAATGCCGCCCAACAGACTCAGGCTGCCGCGCTGCTCGTAGTTGTCGCCGGTAATCACCTCCGGCTGTGTACTGGCAAATTCCGCGATGCCCTTAAAAACATACTTGGGCGAATTTGGCGAAAAGTCGCCAATCAATTTGTCGTAGATGGTCAGATTCGGTGCCAGCACAAAGAAATGCCTGTAGCCGTAAGCCGAATGCAGATAGCTGATGAAGGCACCCATCAGGCGCGTTTTGCCGACGCCAGTCGCCAGTGCAAAACACAAAGACGGGAAATCGCGCTCAAAGTCAGTCAGGGTTGGGAACCGCCCGTGTAGTGCATCCTGCATCGCCTTCAACTCTTCGGGGGAACGCGCCTTTGAATCGCGTAATGCAGGCACCTCATCAACAGCCCAATGCAGGCGGCGCAGACTTTCCGCTTGTGGTTCGCGCAGGCTCAGACGGCCACTAATCGAGCGAACAATATTTTCCAGACTCATGATTTCTTTCCCTTGGGAGCGGGCAAGGCCTTGACCATCCGGTCGAAGTCGGACTCAAACCGGGCGTCATCGAGGACGCGAAACTTGCCAAATTCTGTTTCGGCATAGCTCTTGGCGAGTTCCGCCGAAACACGGCCAGCGCCTTGCAAAATCTCACGGTCGTTCAGTGTCAGGAATCCTTCAAGCTTGGTGATCCAGTCCTGCATGCTCATTGCGACTCGGCGGGCGGCCTGACCTTCGGCAAAGATCAGATATTGCTCCGCCAGGTTATTGAGGGCGCGCAGTTCGACTTCGACCAGGTAGTTCTTGGCAACATTCACGTCGCTCTTGCGGATTCGTTTGCCTTCCCACGTCGTGAGGCCCATGTTCGGCTGAGTACTGTCGGCCCGCTGGGAAATCAATTCAGCCGCCGTGTGGCCGTGGATCGCGTAATGCACCTTGTTTTGCACCGTGGCAAAGAACTCTTGCGTCAGCGGTGCGGCGGGGTCGTAATCAAGGCTGGTTGCGTAGATGTCGGTAATCTTCTGGTAGAAGCGCCGTTCGCTGGTGCGAATGTCTTGCAGGCGGCGGGTCAGCTCGTCGAAGTAATCGCGACCTTTGCCGGGGTTTTTCAGGCGCTCGTCGTCCACAGCAAAACCCTTGACGATGAACTCCTTGAGCTGGGCGCTGGCCCATTGGCGAAAGCGAACGCCTATCGGGCTACGTACCCGATAGCCCACGGCCAGCACCATGTCGAGGTTGTAGTGCGCCACCTCATAGGTTTTGCCATCGGTGGCAGTTGTTCGGAAAAGCCGAACAACTGAATCCTCGATCAGTTCGCCATCCTCAAAAATGTGCTTGATGTGCTCGCTGATGGTGCCTTTGGCTTTGCCGAACAGATCGGTTAGCTGTTTCTGGCTCAACCAAAGGGTTTCACCCTCCAGCACAACACTGAGCTTAGTCCTGCCGTCCTCGCTCTGGTAGATCAGGAATTCGCTCACGCCGCGCCCTCCGTTGAATCTTTCCCTTGCTGTCCCTCAAATAATCCGGCCTGCTGTGGCGCGACCGGTTGTTTGGGCACCGCTTTTTCCTGCATCGGCAGGTTCATTGGCAAATTCGCGACGTTCAAGCTGTAATCGTCGTGCCCCCACTCGCAGCGCGACAAGACCATCTTGGGAATCTTCTTGACGGTGAGATTGGGGTAACGATTCCCATCGCCCCGGAATGCCGAACAGCAAACCAGCAAGCTGCGCCCTTCGCCGACTTCATCGCTCAAGGCTTGCAACTGTTCTGGCGTCAGGCTTTGCGTGGTGACGTAGATGAAATCATTCTCAGTACTTTTGCCGTGCTGCCAGTAGTGGGCATCGCTGGGCGCGTAGATAAAACCTTCCAGTTTGCAGATGGCCGCTGCCAGCATTTCGGCGTTGTAGTCCTTGTTGATGACCCAATGGCTCCAGCGGTCTTGCTGCAACAGGCTGGGCGCGAGGCGGTAATAGCGGAAACCGCCACCGCCTTTCCACTCAACGGCTTGACTGATGCCGCCCTGATCTTCGCCGTCGATGACCTTTTTCAGGCGCGGAATGATGTGCGTGTGGCAATGCTCACCCAACTCGATCATGATCCAGCGGCGACCCATTTTGTGGGCGACGGCGCCGGTGGTGCCGGAACCGGCGAAGGAGTCGAGAACAATATCCCCGGCATTGGAGGCTACATGCAGAATAGCGTGAAATCGGTAACGCGTATTTCCAATCAAGTGGCTGATATGGCAATTGATAACAACGATAACATCTATGTGGCAGCAGGTACAAAAG
>CAIWVX010000158.1 GCA_903916205.1 uncultured beta proteobacterium | reverse complement strand
GATCCGATGTACTGGGCTGTTGGATTGATGTAGAGAGCCTGGGCATCCGTGTAGGGCATGCCATAGCACTTGTTGATGCCGCCGTTGCCAGGCGCGTAGTCCCAGGTGTAGGCCGAGGCCTCGAGCCAGTCTGAAGAAGGAAGTGAGTTTGAGAAGACGAAAGAGGCTCTAAAAGAGGTGCAGGTCGTGGCTTACACTCGATGACGGATCCCGCCGAAGCTAGAGCCACCAGGACCGCGAGAAGAGCAGATGGCGTAAAGGCCGATGAAAACATGCTCGCCAAGAATTTTTCCTGATGCATCACGGTAGTGCACGCCGATAAAATCAAGGTATTTCGGTCGGTGCACGGTTGACCGTCCGTCGGCTTTAACCAGCGTCAAGGCCGACGATAGACGGTCGAGTTCATCGAAAGAAGTTGGAATTCCGGCTAAGCAGCGACCAAAGCGGGGGTGATCGGTTCGGCGCAAAAGACCGAGTCCACTGTCGGCGGCTCGTTTGAGTTTTGCGTCATCGGACTCAACGCCGTAGTAGGTATAGCCGAGAAATACGAAATTATCAGCAGCGATCCAGCGCAGGAATTCAATAACACTTTCGTTTTCTGGAACCGGAGCCTGTTCGAGGTCTTTAATGGCTAAAGAAATGCGTTGCAGCATCGGCACATGATCTTCGACCGTAGCGCGAACATCGGCGAGAACATTTTGGATTTCGTTGCGCAAGGTCTCAATCTGTTCGGCATCGCTGAGGCGGTCGATTTCCAGATGAATCCAAGACTCGGTTCGCGTACCGCTAGTCCGCTCTGAGCTTTTTTCCAACACGCCCGTCGCGTCGCGTTTAACCCCCAGCAAAGGGTGCATCAAACGGTGAATGGACAGACCCTGACGATAAATGAGCTGGGTGATTGAATCGACCAAGAACGGCATGTCATCGGTCACAATGTCGATCATGGTGTGCGGAGAATGCCACCCGTGCCGGTCAAAATCGGGCACATAAAAGGCCAGTGCAACCTGGCCTGGGGGGCGTGTAAAACCCAGCCGGTAATGCTGAAGCGCTGCCCCATATAAATCTTCAGGACTACTGTCCGTGCAGTAGGCGACATTAGCATCGGCAAAATAATGCTCAAGATGCTCAGTGACGGTGATCGAGGCTTTCTGCCGAGTCGCTATTTCGCGCAGATTACGCAACAGCGTGCTGTCTGCGTCGGATAGATTCGTCATGCCATTACCTCTGGGAGAAAAACACGGTGCAACGTCGCTATCTGGCTGGATAGAATTCTTTGGGATCCTTCCGTACCGGGTCAGCCGCAACCCAGTGATCACCTTTCAACTCAAGGAAGAAGCAACTTTCGCGTCCGGTATGGCAGGCTATTTTTCCGACTTGATCAATGGAGAGCAACAACACATCACCATCGCAATCGGCACGCACCGACACTAATTTTTGGAAATGGCCGGACTCCTCGCCCTTGCGCCACAAGCGCTGACGTGAGCGAGACCAGTATGTTGCATAACCGGTTTTGATTGATTCCTTCAACGACTCGCGGTTCATCCAGGCAAACATCACCACTCGACCACTCGTAACGTCCTGCGCGATCGCCGGAATCATCCCTTTTTCGTCCCACGTCAGGGCTTCCAGCCAAAAGCGCGTGGTATCCAGATCACTCATCGTCTGACCTCAATGCCGCGCTGGTGCATAAATTCTTTGGCTTGACGCACCGTGTATTCGCCAAAGTGGAAAATACTGGCGGCCAGCACCGCATCGGCGCGGCCTTCAGTCACCCCCTCAGCGAGGTGCTGGAGATTGCCTACGCCGCCACTGGCAATCACCGGAATGTTCACCGCTTCGGATACGGCCCGAGTCAAGGCCAGATCAAAACCGTTTTTGGTGCCATCGCGATCCATGCTGGTCAGCAGAATTTCACCGGCACCTAGTTGCTGTACCCGGCGCGCCCATTCGACCACGTCCAAGCCAGTACGCTGGCGTCCGCCGTGCGTAAAGACTTCCCACTGGCCCGGTGCGCTTTGTTTAGCGTCGATGGCCACGACAATGCATTGATTGCCGACTTTGGCCGAGGCTTCGGCCACCAACTCGGGGTGAGTGACGGCGGCGGTGTTCATGCTGACCTTGTCGGCTCCGGCATTGAGCAGACGGCGCACATCGGCCACCGTGCGCACGCCGCCGCCAACAGTCAGCGGAATAAAGACTTGAGCGGCACAGGCTTCGACAATATGTAGAATAATGTCGCGTTGATCGGACGAAGCCGTGATGTCGAGGAAAGTTACCTCGTCGGCCCCTTGCTCGTCGTAGCGACGGGCAATTTCGACGGGATCGCCGGCATCGCGAAGATCAACGAAATTAGTGCCTTTGACGACCCGGCCGGCGGTGACATCAAGGCAGGGAATAATGCGTTTGGCTAGTCCCAAAACGAAACCCGCGCTTTCTGTTTTATACGTTTTCTTTGCACAAGCTTGGTTTTTCTTGCGCCTTGTGCGGTGGGGTTTCGCATTTTTGTGCAGCCGTTCAGCGCAACGTTGAGCGGTCGGCTTCTGCTTGCGCAGCAGCAAAATCAAGCGAACCGTCATAGATGGCTCGACCAGCAATAGCCGCCGTGATACCTTCAAATTCGACAGCACAGAGCTGTTTGATGTCATCGAGATTCGACAGGCCGCCACTGGCAATCACCGGGATGCGCAAAGCTTGCGCCAGTTTGACGGTGGCCTCGATATTGATCCCGCTGAGCATTCCATCCCGTCCAATGTCGGTGTAGATAATGCCTTCGACGCCGTAATCCTGACACTTTTTAGCCAGATCAATGACATCATGGCCAGTCAGTTTTGACCAGCCATCGACGGCCACTTTACCGTCCTTAGCGTCCAGCCCGACGATAATCTGACCGGGGAAGGCACTACAGGCGTCATGTAGAAAGCCCGGATTTTTAACCGCTGCCGTACCGATGATGACGTAACTGACGCCGTTATCTAGGCAACGCTCAATGGTATCGAGATCGCGGATGCCGCCGCCGAGCTGAATCGGAATTTCACCTCCGACCGCCGCGACAATTTCTTTTATCGCCCGCTCATTCTTCGGCTTGCCGGCAAATGCGCCGTTAAGATCAACAACATGCAAGCGTCGAGCGCCCTGAGCCACCCAGAGGGCGGCCTGTTCGCTAGGCGCGTTGGCAAAAACCGTGGCATCGTCCATCAGCCCTTGTTTGAGGCGGACACACTGCCCGTCCTTCAGGTCAATCGCAGGAATGATCAGCATTTTTGAGAACTAAAAGTAGTGGAAGAAAGGGGTTGGAAAAGAGTGGATGAGTAGATCCGTATTACGGCTTCCAGTTAATGAAGTTTGATAGCAAGCGTAATCCCGCTTGTGCGCTCTTTTCTGGGTGACATTGAATAGCAAAGATATTATCTCTCGCCACCGCACTGGTAAAGGGGAGGCCATAGTTCGTTGCCCCCATGACACATTCGCGATCAACCGGATCAACATAATAACTATGCACAAAATAGAACCGTGCCCCGTCATCAATGCCGTCCCACAACGCATGTGACCGGGTGTGCACAACTTCGTTCCAACCCATGTGCGGCACTTTGAGCTTGTCGCCATTAGCGGCCAACATTTTTTCGGCTGGAAAGTGGCGAACGCGGCCAGCAAACACGCCCAGCCCCGGCACATCGCCTTCTTCGCTGTGCTCGAAGAGCATTTGCTGGCCGATACAAATCCCCAGAAAAGGCTTGTTCTTGGCGGCTTCGATCACCGCCGCACGGAGTCCGCGAGCCTCCAGTTCGCGCATACAATCAGGCATTGCGCCCTGACCGGGGAAAACCACCCGCTCAGCGGCCATTACTTCGGCGGGGTCTGCGGTAACGACCACTTTAGGCGTCCCGGTAGCACTGGCGACGTGCACCAGCGCTTGCCAGACCGAACGCAGATTGCCCATGCCGTAGTCGATAACGGCAATATTGCCGGGCGCAACAGGCATTACAGCGATCCTTTGGTTGAAGGAATGCTACCGGCGGCACGCGGATCCGCTTCGACCGCCATACGCAGCGCCCGACCAAAAGCCTTAAACACCGTCTCCGCCTGGTGATGAGCGTTTTCGCCGCGCAGGTTATCGACGTGCAAGGTAATTAGGGCGTGGTTAACCAGCCCATTAAAAAACTCGCTGATTAGATCAACGTCGAAAGCACCAATCATCGCACGCTTAAAATCGACGTTGAATTGCAGTCCAGGACGACCGGAAAGATCAACCGCTACTCGCGACAAGGCTTCGTCAAGCGGCACATAGGCGTGACCGTAACGGCGCACCCCCTGTTTGTCGCCCAGCGCCTTAGCCAGCGCCTGCCCCAGCGTGATGCCGATATCCTCGACGGTGTGATGCGCGTCGATATGCAGATCGCCTTGAGCTTCGACCTCCAGATCAATCAGCCCGTGCCGGGCTACCTGATCCAGCATGTGATCAAGGAAAGGAACGCCCGTCGCAAACTTGCCCTGACCGCTACCATCAAGATTGAGTCGAATCGTAATCCGGGATTCAAGGGTATTTCTTGAAATTTCTGCTTGCCGCATATTGGCCCCGTAAAAAATCAAAATCTAACGTCTACCGCGAAAACGCCAAGGTGCAAAGTTAGCGCAAAAAACCTTGTTTTGAGGATTTCATGCCGGTTATTTTTTGCGACCCTTAGCGCTCTTTGCGCCTTTGCGGTGGAGGCTAACTACAATCCTCCAGCAAAGCCGCATGATACCATTTCAAGCTTCTGCTGCATCCGACCTTGCGAGCCTGTTATGAGCCTATTCTGGAGTCCTCTCGTTCACCGCTTGACCCCCTATATTCCAGGGGAGCAACCCAAGCGGCCTAACCTGATTAAGCTGAACACCAACGAAAACCCTTATCCGCCGTCACCGCGCTGTGTGGCAGCGATGCAAAACGAGTTAGGCACAGACGGTTCCAGCTTACGCCTTTACCCCGACCCGAATGCCGATAGTCTCAAAGCCGCCGTGGCTGAACATTTTTCGGAATTCGCGATTTCTCCGGCCCAAGTTTTTGTTGGCAACGGTTCAGATGAAGTGCTGGCGCACGCCTTTATGGCCTTATTCCAACATAACAAACCGATTCTCCTGCCGGATATTACCTACAGCTTCTACCCGGTGTATTGCGGCTTGTATGACGTGGATAGCGTCACCATCCCACTTGACGAAAACTTCGAAATTCGCGTTGACGATTACGCGCAGGAAAATGGCGGCATCATCGTCACCAACCCTAACGCCCCCACCGGACGCCTACTGCCGCTAACGGAAGTCGAGCGACTGGTGGCCAGTCACCCGCAGTCGGTGGTGATGATCGACGAAGCCTATATCGACTTTGGCGGCGAGGCGATCCCCACGGCGGTGGCACTGGTCAATCGCTTCCCCAATCTGCTGGTCATTCGCACACTGTCTAAATCGCACTCACTGGCGGGACTGCGCGTCGGTTACGCCGTCGGCCATAGCGCTTTGATCGAAGCCTTGGAACGCATCAAAAACAGCTTCAACTCCTATCCGCTGGATCGCCTGGCTATCGCCGGTGCGACGGCGGCCCTAGCCGACAAGCTTCATCTTGAAACAACTCGACGCGCCGTAATGAATAGCCGGGCGGCCCTGACAGCGGCGCTTGAAGGTCTCGGTTTTGAGGTTCTCCCTTCGGCGGCCAACTTCATTTTCACCCGCCACCCGCAACACGACGCCACGCAAATAGCCAGCGCATTACGCCAGCGCCAGATCATTGTTCGCCACTTCAAGCAGCCGCGAATCGACCAGCACCTGCGCATCACCATCAGCACCGATGCCCAGTGTCAGGCACTGACGGCGGCATTGCGGGAAATCATCCGCCACTGATCTTCAGCCGTTACTCCGTTTCAATCCATAGAAGCCGCGTTTTTTAGGGCTCAGTTAACGGTAGCGAGACGATGTAGGACGATACTTTAAGTTGACAAAAAATAGCGATAATTTACATTTGATTACTATAGTAATATACTGATTTATATAATTTGTAGCGCTATTTATCGTGAGAGAAAAGGATCTCTGATTTTAGCTGCGTCGGCCAAAGGTAATTCAGGAGAGTAAGCGTCGCAAAACTCAGTTGATCCTAAAAAACTCAGTTGACGGTGTGCAATCTGCTTGAAACTCAGGCAGGCTAATGGATTCGTAACTATCATGGGGGTCACCCGATGGGTGAGTCGAAATTGAATCTGTCGAAGCGCGAAG